>JASJCU010000112.1 GCA_030065815.1 Gammaproteobacteria bacterium
TCACACCGTGGCGCCGGAGAGCAGGAAACGGGACGTCAGGGAATCAGGTGGTCGGCCGGCGGTCGCGGCCGGCTCAGGCCGAGTCGCGGTGCCCGTGGAGGCGGACGATCAGTTCGGCCTCGCTCTCGGCGAGATCGAGTTCGCCGACCAGGCGGGCGACACCGGCCCCCTGCTGCACGAGACGGATGGCCTGTCCGTAGGGCTGTTCGTCGGCCTGCTGGATCTCGAAGCTCTCCTGGCGCTCGCTGAGCGCCTTCTCGCGCTTCTCGAGTTCGTGGACACGGCGGTCCATGCCGACCGCGCCCGCGGTCAGGCCGCTGATGCTCTGGCGCACCAATTCGAGCTGTTCGGCGAGTTCGTCATTGCGTTTGTGCAACGCGGCGAACCGCTTGTTGACACCTGCCACCGCGAGCCATGCGACGATCGCCAGCAGCAGCGCCGGCAGCGCGATCAGCAGTTCGGGCTGGAGATCAGACATACTCGTCGACCTGGTGCGTTTCGCCGTCGTCGCGGCGCGGCTTGGGCCGTGCGTCATTGTCGCGGCGCTGCTCCGGCTGCCGTGGACGCTTGCGCGCGCCGGAATCGCGCGTCCTGCGCGACGGCTGGACCTGCGCGATGTTGCCCGGTTGTCTGATCTCGTCTGCCATCGTCTGCGCTCAGAACATGGCCATTTCCGACCATTCCTCGTCGCTGAGGAGCTTGTTCAGGTCGACGACGATCAGCAGGTCGTCGTCACGGCTGGCGACGCCCTGGATGTAGCGGGCGCTGTCGTCGTTGCCGACGCTCGGCGCCTGATCGATCTCCGAGTGCCGCAGCTCGACCACCTCGGCGACGCTGTCGACGAGGATACCGACCACCTGGTGCTCGGACTCGATGATGACGATGCGGCTGGCGTCGTCGACCTCCGTGGTCGGCAGGCCAAAGCGGGTCCGCGTGTCGATGACCGTGACCACGTTGCCGCGCAGGTTGATGATGCCGAGTACGAAGCCGGGTGCGCCGGGCACCGGGGCGATCTCGGTGATCCGCAGCACCTCCTGCACCTGCATCACGTTGATACCGTAGGTCTCGTCCTTCAACCGGAAGGTCACGAGCTGGATAATGGGGTCGCCCGCCGTGCTCTCTGCTACCGAATTCGTCATCGTTGTGCCTCCGCTGCAGCGGCCGGCGGCGCGTCAAGAGATCGACGCCGACCACGTTCGTCAAGGTTTGTGCACATTCCGTGCCGTACTAGCCGCCCGATCGCGTCGGCATCCAGCGGCCCACGAGTATGCGGCGACCGCAGCGACCGGGTCGCCGGGTGCGGCGGCGCCGCCCTGTCATCAGGCACCGCCCACCGCGGCGCCGTCGGCGTGCTGCACGAGTTCCTCGAGCAGCTGCGCATAGGCCCGCACACCGTGCGACCGCGGATCGAACAATGCCGGCGCCAGACCGGCGCGGCTGGCATCACGGAAACGCGTGTCGACCGGGATCACGCCACCCCACAGGTCGGCGGCAAAGTCGCGGCGCAACGCCGCGAGGCTGTCGCGCGATGCCCGCGTGCGCTGATCGTAGAAGGTCGGCACGATGACCCGTTCGAGCGGCACCGGGCGCGCCTTGGTAACCATCTGCAGCGTGCGCTGCAGGCGCTCCAGCCCCTTGATCGCGAGAAACTCGGTCTGCACCGGCACGATCAGTCGCTCGCAGGCCGCGAGCGCATTGATCAGCAGGACACCGAGTACAGGCGGGCAGTCGATCAGGATGTGGTCGAACTGGCGGCGCAGGCGGTCGACCGCGCGCTTTAGCACCAGCCCGAGGCCGTCGAGGCGCCCGGACTGGCGGTCCAGCGTCGCCAGCGCGACTGCCGCCGGCATAAGGCCGAGGCCCTCGCTCGACGTCGCGACGACGAGGCCCGCCGGGTCGGGCGACGTGCCGTCGGCGACGGCCTCGAACAGGCTGTAGCTGCTCGCCTGGAGGTCGTCGGGGTCGTGGCCGAAGTAACTGGTCAGCGAGCCGTGCGGATCAATGTCGATCATCAGCGTGCGGAAGCCCCATGCCGCCAGCAGGCCACCGAGCGCGACCGTGGTCGTGGTCTTGCCGACACCGCCCTTCTGATTGGCGACCGCCCAGACGGTCATGGCACACCCATGCCCGGCCCCTCGGCCCACGGCACATCGCCGGCGTCGGGATCGTCCGGCGCCACCGGCTCGCGCCCGCCGGTCAACACGACGACGGTCACGCGCCGGTTCGCGGCACGCCCCTGCTCGTCGCTGTTCTCGGCGATCGGGCGGTGTTCGCCGAGACCGACCGCTGCCATGCGCCACGGCTCGATACCGGTACGTGCGAGGTAGTGCACGACGCTCGCAGCGCGTGCCGCCGACAGCTCCCAGTTCGACGGAAACGCCGCTGTCGATATCGGCACGTCGTCGGTGTGGCCCTCGATCTGCAGGTGGCTGGGGATGCGTTTCAGTGACTCGGCCAGTTCGCGCAGCGCGCGCAGCGCGGCCGGCGACAGACGCGCGTCACCGGAACCGAACAGCATCTTGCTCTTCATCTCGATCTCGACGCGGCCGTCGCCCTCGGTGATCTTGACCAGACCCTGTTCGAGGTATTCCTGCAGCGCGATCGTCAGCTGGTCGGACGCACGCAGCGTCGCGCCGTCCTCGCGGAACCGTCCGCCCTGCTCACCGTCTTGCGGCGACCCGACCTGCGCCGCATCGTTGGCGCGCTGCGCGTCGCCGCCGGCCGTGTCGTCGAACGCCTGATCGGCGTCTTGCGGCTGGCCGCCGGGATCGAGATTGGTCTGCTGCGGCGCCAGCGGCCCGTCGTCGAGGGCCAGCACGTCGCGCGGGCGCTCTCCGACCTGGATCGGTTCGTTGCTGCGCGGGGCGACCGTGAACACGGCGTTCAGCGATTCCGACAGCACCCGGTACTTGCCTTCGTTGACCGACGACACCGCGTACATGACGACGAAGAACGCGAACAGCAGCGTGATGAAATCGGCGTACGAGACCAGCCAGCGCTCGAGGTTCTCGTGTTCGTCCTGTCTGCGGCGTCGTCTGGCCATTGCGGTCCTCAGCGCAGGAAGCCCTGCAGGCGGGTCTCGATCTGGCGCGGGTTCTCGCCCTCGGAGATCGCGACCAGGCCCTCGATGACGAGTTCGCGGTAGTGGGTCTCCTGCAGCACATAGGCCTTGAGCTTGCCGGCCATCGGCAGCAGGAACAGGTTCGCGAGGCCGACACCGTAGATGGTCGCGACGAACGCGGTCGCGATGCCACTGCCGAGCTTGGACGGGTCGGAGAGATTCTGCATGACGTGGATCAGGCCCATGACCGCACCGATGATCCCGATCGTCGGCGAGTAGCCGCCCATCGCCTCGAACACCTTGCTGGCCTGCAGGTCGGAGCGCTCACGGCTGTCGAGTTCGACCTCGAGCGCGTGGCGGATCTCGTCCGGTTCGTTGCCGTCG
This sequence comes from Gammaproteobacteria bacterium, assembly GCA_030065815.1. Lineage (GTDB taxonomy): Bacteria > Pseudomonadota > Gammaproteobacteria > Chromatiales > Chromatiaceae > Thiosocius. Next base: position 3,446 of record JASJCU010000112.1, read on the forward strand.
ACGAGCAGTTCCATGCCCTTGCGCACGAACAGGTCGGGCTCGTCGAGCGCGATCCGTTCGAGGCCGAGCAGGCCGTCCTTGCGCGCGATCCTGCTCCACTCGACGAGCTTGACGATGGTCTCCTCGAGCGCACGCTGTGGGGGCATGAAGACCATGCCGAGCATGCGCATGCTGCGCAGGAAGGTCTGCAGCGGCGTCTGCAGCAGCACCGCACCGATCGTGCCGCCGAGGACGATGATCAACGCCGGGCCGTTGGCCAGGGTATCGAGATGACCGCCCTCGAGCCAGTTGCCGCCGAGGATCGCGGCAAAGGCGACGGCGACACCGATGAAGCTGAGCAGGTCCATCGCGACTACACCAGTCCGGCCAGCGCGCTGCCGATCTCCGGCAACGGCAGCACGCGGTCCGAACAGCCGGCCTTGACCACCGAGTACGGCATGCCATAGACGACCGATGTCGCCTGGTCCTGACTCCAGACCACGGCCCCACGTGACTTGAGAAGACGCGCGCCGTCGGTGCCGTCGGCACCCATGCCGGTCAGGATCACGGCGTGCGCGGCGCCGTCGAGCGCGCGTGCCGCCGAGCCGAACAGGACGTCGACACTGGGCTTGTAGAGTTGCTCGCCGCCCGGCTTGACGGTGACGACCAGGCCGCCCGCCCGGCGCTCGATCAGCGTCTGCTGGCCACCCGGCGCGATCAGCGCGCAGCCCGCCCGCAGCGGTTCGCCGTCGACGGCGAGGCGCACGCGGATCCGGCACGCGGCGTCGAGACGTTCGGCGAACGTGGCCGTGAATTCGGCGGGCATGTGTACCGCGACGACAACCGGTACCGCGTAGTCCGCGGGCAACGCGGCGAGCACCTGCTGGATCGCGACGGGTCCGCCGGTCGATGCGCCGATCGCAACGAGTCGCGGCGGCACGACGTCGCCGGCGGACGGCGCCGGCTGGCGCCCCGGGGACGCGGCGCGCGTGCCGTTGTCTGCCGGTGCGTCGAGCGCGACCCGCGACTCGCGCCGCGTCCGGCGACGGGTCGCGATATCGACGATACGGCGCGACAACGGATACGGGTCTTCGGGCGATGCGCCGCCGATGCTGCCCTGCTTGGCGAGAAAGTCGACGGCTCCCGCCTCCAGCGCATCCAGCGTCGCGCGGGCGCCGTCGCGGGTCAGCGCGGAGACCATCAGTATGTCGGTCGGCCGGGTGCGCATGATCTCGCGTACCGCAGCGATGCCGTCCATCTCCGGCATCGCGACATCCATCGTTATCAGGTCGGGGTTGAGCTGTGCCGACAGGCGGACGGCCTCGCGCCCGTTCCCGGCCTCGCCGGCGATCTCGATGGCGACATCCTGCTCGAGCTGTTCGCGGATCCGCTTGCGGAAGAACGCGGAGTCATCGACGATCAAAACCCGGACCTTTTCCCCCATGTATCAATCAGGACGGACCCGAGGTTGTCCCGTCTCCTCCTGCTGGATCATCAATACCGACGCGCGTATTTGCGCATCAGCCCGGGGACGTCGAGGATCAGCGCGATCTTGCCGTCGCCGGTAATCGTCGCGCCCGCCATGCCGTCGAGCCCCTGCAGTAGCGCACCGAGCGGCTTGATCACGACCTCTTCCTGGCCGATCAGGAAATCGACGACGAAGCCGACCTGGATGCCGCCGACGTTGACGACGACGACGTGGCCATGGTGTTCGGCGTCGCCCGTGCCACTGCCGGCAGCGCGCTCCGAGACCAGCCAGTTACGCAGATAGAACAGCGGCAGTGCGCGGTCGCGCACGCGTATCGTCAGCTGGCCGTCGACGGTGTTGGTGCGCGCCAGGTCGAGATTGAATATCTCGACAACGCTCGACAGTGGCAGCGCGAACGGCTGTTCGCCGAGGATCACCATCAGCGTCGGCAGGATCGCCAGCGTCAGGGGCAGCTTGATCGTGATCTTGCTGCCTTTACCCTCCGCCGAGTCGATCTCGACGGTACCGTTCATCTGCGCGATGCGGGTCTTGACGACATCCATGCCAACGCCACGCCCGGACACGTCCGAGATCTCGGTCTTCATCGAGAAGCCGGGCGCGAAGATCAGGTTATAGCAGTCCTTGTCCTCGAGGCGCGCCGCGGCATCCTCGTCCATCATGCCCTTCTCGACCGCCTTGCGGCGCAGCGCGTCGGCGTTCATGCCCTTGCCGTCGTCTTCGATCGACAGCAGGATGTGGTCGCCTTCCTGCGCCGCGGACAGCACGACATTGCCGCGCCGCGGCTTGCCGACGCGCTCGCGGTCGTCCGGCGACTCGATGCCGTGATCGACGGCATTGCGTACCAGGTGCACCAGCGGATCGGCCAGCGCCTCGACCAGGTTCTTGTCGAGATCGGTGTCCTCGCCGTGCAAAACCAGGTCGACCTCCTTCTTGAGGTTGCGGGCGAGATCGCGCACGACGCGTGGAAAGCGGCCGAACACCTTCTTGACCGGCTGCATGCGGGTCTTCATGACCGACAGCTGCAGATCGGCGGTGACGACGTCGAGGTTGCCAACGGCATTGGCGAGTTCTTCGTCGGCCATCGTCGTCTTCAGCGTCGACAGACGATTGCGCACCAGCACCAGCTCGCCGACCATGTTCATGATGTCGTCGAGGCGCTGGGTATCTACACGCACCGTGGTCTCGCCCTGGGTGGCCTTGGCGACGCTGCGCGGATTGTCCGGGCTCGCCGCGGCTTTGGCCGGTGCCGCGGTGGCAGCAGGCTTCGGTACTGTTTCGGTTTCGGCCTTTGCCGGTTCGGCCGGCTTGTCTGCCGGCGCTTCCGACTCGCTCTTGGCGGCCGGTGCCGTCGACTTGCCCTTGGCGGCCGGACCGGGTTTCTTCTTGGCCGGCGCTTTCGCCACTTTGCTGGCGCTGAACTTGCCCTTGCCGTGCAGCTCGTCGAGCAACGCCTCGAATTCGTCTTCGGTGATCTCGTCACCCGCCGGTGCGGCGTCGGACTTGGCCCCCTTGCCGGTCGGTACACCGCCGTGCTTGCCCTTGCCGTGCAGTTCGTCGAGCAGGTCCTCGAACTCGTCGTCGCTGATGACGTCGCTCTGCGCGGCCGCTGCCGCGTCCTTGGCAGGCGCTTTGGCGGACTTCGCCGCGAACTTGCCCTTGCCGTGGAGCTCGTCGAGCAACGCGTCGAACTCGGCCTCGGTGATGTCGTCACCGCCGGGCACCGCCGATGCTTTGTCATCCGCCTCCGCCGCAGGCGCCTCGGCTTCGGGTACCGATTCCGGCTCTGATTCTGCCTCCGCAGTGCGGGCCTCGGCAGGATCGTCGTCTCCGGAGGTCGCGAACCCTTCGAGGGTCGACAGCAAGGTTGGGTCCGCGGGCTCTGGCATCTCGCCGTCGCGAATCATTTCCATGTTGTCATTGACCACGTCGAGCGCCTGCAGGACGGCATCCATCAGAGGCGGCGTCACGCTGCGCTGTCCCTGGCGCAGCGCGTTGAAGACATCTTCGGCCCGATGACAGGTCTCGACCAGCGGCGTGATGGCGAGGAATCCGGCACCGCCCTTGACGGTGTGGAAACCGCGGAAGATCGCGTTGAGCAGGTCGCTGTCGTCCGGTCTCTGCTCGAGATCGACCAGCTGTTCGCCGAGCTGCTCGACGATCTCGGAGGCCTCTACGAGGAAGTCCTGGAGGATCTCGTCATCCGCATTGAGACTCATTGCCTAGAACCCCAGACTCGACAACAGATCGTCGACATCGTCCTGGCCGTTCACGAGGTCCCCGGTGTCGACACCGGGCACGACCGGACCCTGGGCCGCGGTGCCACTGCTTTCCCGCGCGTCAGTCTCGTCGGTCTTGATACGCCCACCCGACAATCGCACCAGTTCGACGAGCTTGCCCTCGACGTCGTTGACCAGGTCGATGACCTTGCGAATGATCTGCCCGGTGATGTCCTGATAGCCCTGTGCCAGCAATACCTCGGAGAGCTTGTCGTGAAGCTCCACCGTGTTCGCCTGCGTGGCCTCGAGGAAGCGCGACAGCTCGGCACTCAACGCGCGAAAGTCGTCGACGGTCAGCTGTCGTGAATTGAATTTGGCCCACTGGTCGCCGAGATGCTGAGCGTCTTTGCGCAGCGAATCGGCCAGCGGAAGGCTGTCCTCGACCGCGCCGAGCGTCACGTTGGCCGCCTGTTCGGTCGTTGCAATGACATAGCGCAGGCGCTCGGCGGCATTCGGCATCTCGTGCTTGGCGATGTCGGCGAGCTGCGCGTCCATGACGAAGCCGTTGATCGAGTCGTGCAGTTCGCGGGTCAGCCTGCCGACCTCCTGGAACAGCATGCTGTCGCGAAACCCGGCGAGTTCGGCAACCACGGACAGGGCGCCGTCGTGGTCGCCGGATTCGAGATGACTGACCAGCGTCCTGGCCAACGCCAACCTGATCTCGGGCTCGGATGCGGTATCAGCGATGTCTGCCATTGCGGAACCCATCCTGTCCTACGCCGCCACGCGATCGAATATCTTGTTGATCTTTTCCTCCAGCGTGCCCGCGGTGAACGGCTTGACGACGTAGCCGTTCACGCCGGCCTGCGCCGCCTCGACGATCTGGTCGCGCTTGGATTCGGCAGTGACCATCAAGACCGGCAGATCCTTGAGCTTGGCGTCGGATCGCACGGCCTTGAGCAGGTCGATACCCTGCATACCCGGCATGTTCCAATCGGTGACGAGGAAATCGAAACTGCCGCTCTGCAACATCGGCAGCGCGGTGAGGCCATCGTCGGCCTCCTGGGTGTTATTGAATCCGAGATCCCGCAGCAGGTTCTTGATAATCCGGCGCATCGTGGAGAAGTCGTCCACGATCAGGATCTTCATGTTCTTGTCCAAAGCGACCTCCAAACGATAGACAAGGGCCGTCGTAGGACCCGACGGGTTCAACTTACTCGGGGGTATCGGCACCCCCCGGAAAAACCGTAGGGGTTTCTTTCGGCTTTCTCCGACGACTCAGAGGTCGTCGTCGGTCAGCCACTCGGACAGTCGCGAACGCAGACGGAGGGCCGCCTGGCTGTGGATCTGGCACACCCGCGATTCGCTGACGCCAAGCACCTGGCCGATCTCTCGCAGATTGAGTTCTTCGTCATAGTAGAGCGCGATGACCAGGCGTTCGCGCTCCGGCAGACTGGCGATGGCATCACCCAGCGCATCGCGGAAATGGCTGCGCTCGAGACCGCGCGACGGCCCCTCTTCGAGCAGGTTGCGCGGACGCGCGGCACTGCCCTCATGCGGCACCACTTCGCCGACCTCGCTCAACTCTTCGTAGCTGAAGATGCGGGCACCGGATGCGTCCTGCAGTACCTGGTGGTAGTCGTCGAGCGACATACCCAGGGATTCGGCGACCTCGACGTCGCGCGCGTCGCGGCCTTCGGCGTTCTCGATCTCGCGCATCGCGTCGGCGACCATGCGTGCCTTGCGGTGCACCGAACGCGGCGTCCAGTCGGAGCGACGGATCTCGTCGAGCATCGCACCGCGGATACGGATTCCCGCGTAGGTCTCGAAGCTGGCACCTTGGCTCGGATCGTAATTGCGGCTCGCCTCGATCAGCCCGATCATGCCAGCCTGGATCAGATCCTCGGCCTGCACCGATGGCGGCAGGCGGTTCATCAGATGGTAGGCAATGCGCTTGACCAGCGGCGCTTGTCGCGTCACCAGGTCGTCGAAACTCTGTTGCTGTACCGCATCGTAGGTTGCAAGATTGCTCACAGCACCATCTCCCCATAGTCGCTGGAATACTTGATCAGGCGTTCCACAAAGAACTGGACCTGTCCGTTAGCGCCGCCCGGCTGAGGCCATGTATCTATCTTCTTCGCCAGGTTGCGGAATACTTGTGCGACGCGGCTGCGTGGGAACGCCTGCACTACCGGGCGCTGGGCGCGCACCGCCTTGCGCAGGCTCTCGTCGTAGGGCACGGCGCCCATGAAGCCGAGCGTGGCATCGAGGTAGCGATCGGTTACGCGGCACATCTTGTTGAACAGCTCGCGCCCCTCCTGGGCACTGCGCACCATGTTCGCGAGAATGCGGAAGCGCTGATGGCCGTAGTCACGGTTCAGCAGCTTGATGATGGCGTAGGCATCGGTAATCGACGCCGGCTCGTCGCAGACGACGACGACGATCTCGTGCGACGCTCGCGAGAAGCTCAACACGGTCTCGGAGATGCCGGCCGCGGTATCGACGATCAGCAGTTCGGTATCACCGGCCAGCTCGCTGAAGGCGCGAATCAGGCCGGTGTGTTCCGCGGCGCTGAGATCGGCGAGTGCCTGGACACCGGACGCCCCCGGGATCACTTTCAGGCCACACGGGCCCTCGACCAGGGCTTCGTCCAGCGCGCACTCGCCGCGCATCACGTGCGAGAGATCGTAGGTTGGGTGCAGCCCGAGCACGACGTCGATGTTGGCAAGACCGAGGTCGGCATCCAACAGCATCACTTTCTGACCGAGTTCGGCCGCCGCGACACCGAGGTTGACTGAAATGTTGGTTTTGCCAACACCGCCCTTGCCGCCGGTCACGGCGATCGCGCGGACTGGCCGCGGACTGACCATGTCACGCAATCCGCTCGCCTGATCGATGCGGCTCTCAGACGTTAGCATGCTGGTTCACTCCCCCCAGGGCCAGGGCCATGAAGCCACTATCGAGTTGCTGCGGGTTCTCGGTCAGCAACTGCGCGGCGCGCGTGACCAGCGGATGCGCACGCGCCGCCTGCAGGTCCTCGGGAACGCGCTGTCCGTCAGTCACCAGCGTCGCCGCGAGGCCGGCCTGGGTCAGCGCCGACAGCAGGCCGCCGAGGCTCGCGGCCTCGTCGATCTTGGTCAGTACGCAGGCATCGGCGCGGAAGTCGGCGAACAGTCGCAGCGCACGCTGCACCGCGGCGGCCTCGGTCGTGGCGGCGAGCGTCAACAGCGTGGTCAATTGCGCGCCCGCGGCATTCAGCGTTTCGCGTTGGTCGGCGACGCGCTCGTGCGCCGCTGCCATGCCCGCGGTATCGATCAGTACCAGGCGGCGGTCGCTCAACGCGTTGAGCGCCGCGTCCATCTCGTCGGAAGTCGTCGCGCTGCGCACCGGCACGTTGAGGATGCGGGCATAGGTCTGCAGCTGGTCGCGTGCACCGATACGGAAGCTGTCGGTCGTGATCAAGCCGACGCTGCGGTGCCCGTGACGCAGCGCGAAGCGTGCCGCGATCTTGGCGATCGTCGTGGTCTTGCCGACGCCGGTCGGCCCGACCAGCGCGACGATGCCACCGTCGTCGAGGATCGCCGGCTCCTGGACCGGGACCTCGGCGGCGAACAGGTACAGGGCCTTGTGCCAGGCCTTGTCGAGATCGTCGATGTCGCCGACGCGCTCGGCCAGGCGACGCGCGAACTCGGCGTTCAGGCCGAGCGCCATCAGGCGCGCGAACAGTTCCTGGGAGTGCGGTGCGCGCTGCCCGAGGTCGTACCAGCTGAGACCGCTCAGTTCCGCCTGCATCCAGCGGCGCAGGCTGTGCATCTCACGCCGCATCGCGTCGAGTGCCGGTTCACCGGCCGGCGTCGGCTGCGCTTTGGCCGTCGGAGCGCCGGCGGCCGGCGCATGCGCAGCACCCTGGGGAATCCGCCGGTCTTCGGTGTCTGCCGCGGCGTCGGCGATGAAATCGACCGCTGCCGTCAGTTCGACGCCGCCGTCGACCGTCTTGTTGGACAAGATCACGGCGTCTTCGCCGAGCGCCTCGCGCACCATGCGCAGTGCCTGGCGCATGTCCTGGGCTACGAATCGCTTGATCTTCATTGCCAACGGTCCTCGTGTCTCGCCGGGACCGCAGCGGGTCCCTCAGGCGTCTGACGCCTCCCGGTCGACGGTGCGGACCACCTCGGTCTCCCGGTACGGCGCGGCTTGCTCGTGGTTGTCGATCGGCACCCCGACAGCGCTGTCGCGGAACGCGCCGGCGATGCCGGACGCGAGGTGCCGCGGCATCAGCACGGCGGCTGCGCGGCGGCTGCGCACGCTGTCGCGCCGCTTTGCAGCGGGGTCAGGCGCCGGCCGGCATTCGGTTCCCGACGACGCATCCCCCGCGTTCTGCA
>JASJCU010000113.1 GCA_030065815.1 Gammaproteobacteria bacterium
CGCAGCGCCGACCAAGCCTTCGGGGTGCCCTTTTCTTTGCCTTCTTTCTTTTGGGCAAGCAAAAGAAAGAAGGGCGGGCGCGCTCCGCCGAGCGCTTTCAAAATCAAACCCCGCGCGTCAGCGCACTCAACAACCATCACGCCCAACTATCGCTCATGCGCGCCCGACGCAAACCCTACCCACCCTGCTGCCGAATCGCCTCGACGATCCGCGTCGTCGACACCCCGTCGACATAGCTCAGTACCGCGACCCTGCCACCGGCCTCGCGCACGCACGCCGCACCGGGGATGCTGTCCGGGTCGTTGTCGCCGCCCTTGACCAGGTAGTCCGGCGCGACCTCGCAGATCAGCCGCTCCGGAGTCTCCTCGCTGAACGGCACGACCCAGTCGACGCACCCCAGCGCTGCGAGCACGTGCATGCGGTTGTCGAGCGGGTTGACCGGCCGGTCGGCGCCCTTGAGTGCGCGCACGGTCTCGTCGACGTTGACCGCGACGATCAGGCGATCGCCGAGCTTGCTCGCCTCCTCGAGGTAGGTCACGTGGCCGGCGTGCAGGATGTCGAAGCAGCCGTTGGTCATGACGACGGTCTCGCCGCGCGCGCGCGCCGCGGCGACCGCATCGAGCAGCTGTGCCTCACCGACCACGCCGTGGTCTATCGTGCGCTGCGCCGCGATTGCCTGGGCGAGTTCGCGCGCGCTCGTGGTCGCGGTGCCGAGCTTGCCGACGACTATGCAGGCCGCGGTATTGGCCAGCTGGGTCGCCGAATCCAGCGGCAGGCCGGCCGCCAGCCCGGCGCCCAGTGTCGCGATCACGGTATCGCCGGCGCCGGTCACGTCGAATACCTCGCGCGCCTGCGCGGCCAGGTGGGCCGGCGCCTGGTCACGCGCCAGCAGGCTCATGCCGTGTTCGCCGCGGGTGATCAGCAGCGCGTCGACGTCGAGCGCGGTCATCAGCTGCTGGCCGCGTTCGACCAGCGCCGCCTGGTCGGCACAGGGACCGACCACGGCCTCGAACTCGTGCAGGTTCGGCGTGATCAGCGACGCGCCGCGGTAGCGCGAGAAATCCGTGCCCTTGGGATCGACCAGCACGCGCTTGCCGGCCCGGCGTGCCGCGGCGACCAGTGCCGGGACATCGGCCAACGTGCCCTTGCCGTAGTCGGAAACGATCACGACACCGCAATCGTCCAGGGCCGCCGTGAATGCCGACTGCAGCGCGGCGTGATCGATCCCGGGAAAGCCGTCCTCGAAATCCAGCCGGATCAGCTGCTGGTGGAGACTGATGATGCGCAGCTTGGTGATCGTCGGGAAGCCCGGCTGGCGCAGCAGCCGGCTGTCGACACCGGCGTTGCGCAGCTGCTCGTCGAGGATGTCGCCGGGCTGATCGCGGCCCGCGACGCCGAGCAGGATCGCGTGCCCGCCCAGGGCGCTGACGTTGAGCGCGACGTTGCCGGCACCGCCGGGCCGCCCCTCCTCGTCGTTGACCTTGACCACGGGCACCGGTGCCTCGGGCGAGATCCGCGATGTCGCGCCGTGCCAGTAGCGGTCGAGCATCACGTCGCCGACGACGAGGACGCGGGCAGATCCGAAATCGGGCAGTTCTTTCATCGGTTAGAACGATACGTCTGAGCAGCGTGCATGCTAGCATGGCGACCGCGTCGGGCGGCGCGCACACGTGGCGACGCGGCCGCTGCAGCGCCGCACGTCCGCCCGTCGTATCGCCGCCGCCAACAGGAACGCCCAGCATGCAGTTCATCGACCTGAAGTCGCAACAACAGCTGATCCGCGCGGATCTCGATCGCCGCATCGCCGCGATACTCGACCACGGCCAGTACATCCTCGGCCCCGAGATCGGCGAGATGGAATCGCAGCTGGCCGAGTTCGTCGGTGTCCGGCACTGCATATCGGTGGCCAGCGGTACCGACGCGCTGCTGCTGGCGCTGATGGCGCTGGACATCGGCCCGGGCGACGAGGTGATCACGACGCCGTTCAGCTTTATCTCGACCGCCGAGGTGATCGGCCTGCTCGGCGCGACACCGGTATTCGTCGACATCGACGAGCGCACGTTCAACATCCGCGCCGACCTGATCGAGGCCGCGATCAGCGACAAGACCCGCGCACTGATGCCGGTCAGCCTGTTCGGCCAGTGCGCGGACATGGCCGCGATCAACGCGATCGGCGAACGCCACGGCCTGCCGGTGATCGAGGATGCGGCGCAGAGCTTCGGTGCCGAGCAGTCCGGACGCCGTTCGTGCGGCCTGTCGCGGCTCGGCTGCACCAGCTTCTTCCCGGCCAAGCCGCTCGGCTGCTACGGCGACGGTGGTGCCTGCTTCACCGACGACGATGACCTCGCCGGCCGCCTGCGCGAGTTGCGCAACCACGGCCAGGACCGCCGCTACCATCACCCGCGCATCGGCATCAATGGCCGCATGGACACGCTGCAGGCCGCGGTGATCCTGGCGAAGATGGCGCTGTTCCCGGACGAGGTGCACAAGCGCTCGACGCTCGGCGCCCGTTACTCCGAGCTGCTCGGCGACACCGACTGCATCACGCCGCATATCGCCGACGGCAACCTGTCGGTCTACGCGCAGTACACGCTGCGCGTGCGCGATCGCGACAAGGTCGCCGCGCAGCTCGGTGAGGCCGGCATTCCGACCGCGGTGTACTACCCGATCACGCTCGACCAGCAGCCGGCGCTGGCGACGTGCAGCCGCACCAGCGGCGACCTCGCGACGACCCACCGGCTCGCCGCCGAGGTGATCAGCCTGCCGATGCATCCGTACCTGCAGGACGCCGACATGGCCGGGATCAGCGACGCCGTGACCCGGGCGCTCGACTGACCGGCGAGCCGAGCGCGCGCAGCAGGCCGACACCGAGCCCGGCGCGCAGCCGCGCATCCGTCTCGGCACCGAGTGCCGCGGCCTCGAGGTAGGCCTCGACAAAGGTCTCGACGCTCTGGTGTCGCAACGCGCGCTGGAACTCGGCGCTCCTGAGCAGGTGGACGAAGTTGCGGATGCGCCGCCGCGGCGATAGCGGGCGGCGCGGAAAGCGCATGTCGCCGACGTCGATGAGTCCGTAGTCACCACTCGGCAGGCGCAGCACGTTTCCCGGGTGCAGTGAACGAAAGTAGACCTGCCGGGCGTGCAGCCGGGCGACGAAGGCCGCGTAGTCGCGAAAGGCGCGCTCAGCCGCCGCACCGGGCCGGTCGATCAGGGCCTCGACGGGTTCGCCGGCGAGTTTTTGGTAGACGACGCCGTAGCGGCGCACCGCGTGGCAGTAGAACACGTCATCGACGGCGACGCAGGCGAAACCCCGCGCCCGCAGGCGACGACTGTTGCGCCGAAACCGCAGCGCGTACGGATACAACATCGACGAGCTGAACCAGCGCTTGACGCGAAACAGCTTGACGATACGCCCGTCAGGGGTCGCGTAGACTTTGGGCCCGTGGCGGTCGGCGCGCAGCGTGGCGGCGCCCGCGATCAGCGATTGGAACTGTCTGGCACTCAGCAGGCGCATCGACGCACGGGCTGCCCGTCAACCCTGTTCGAACTGGTTGCTGTACAGGTGGCTGTACTGGCCACCGAGAGCGATCAAGTCGTCGTGTGAGCCCCGCTCGACCAGTTTTCCGCGGTCGACGACCAGGATCTCGTCGGCGTGCACGATCGTCGACAGGCGATGGGCGATGACCAGCGTGGTGCGGTCGCGTGTCAGGTTGTGCAGCGCCGACTGCACGTAGCGCTCGGATTCCGCATCCAGCGCCGAGGTCGCCTCGTCGAGGATCAGCACCGGCGCGTCCTTCAACAGCGCCCGCGCAATCGCGACGCGCTGGCGTTGCCCACCCGACAGCATCACGCCGTCTTCGCCGACCCGGGTCTCGAAACCGTCCGGCAGGTCGTTGATGAAGTCCAGCGCGTACGCGGCAGCGGCCGCCTGCTCGATCCGCTCGCGCGTCACCGAGGCGTCGCTGCCGTAAGCGATGTTGGCCGCCACCGTGTCGTTGAACAACACGGATTCCTGGCCGACGTACGAGATGTGGCCGCGCAGGTTGTTCAGCGTCAGATCGCGTACGTCCACGCCATCGAGCAGGATGCGCCCGCCCTGGACCTCGTAAAAACGCGGCACCAGCGCCGCGATCGTCGTCTTGCCGCTGCCCGACGGGCCGACCAGCGCGACCGTGCTGCCGGGGCGCACCGTGAACGCCATGTCGTCGAGCAGCGTCTCCTTCGCCGCGGGGTAACGGAACGAGACCTTGTCGAAGACCAGCTCACCGCGCACGTCGTCGAGGGTCCGGGTGCCGGTATCCCGCTCGGGGAGCTCGTCGATCATGCCGAACACGCTCTCGGCGCCGGCCAACCCGGCCTGCAGTGGCTGGTTGACGCCGACCAGGCGCTTGATCGGCGGGAACAGCAGGCCGAGGGCGGCCAGGAAGGACACGAAGGAGCCCACGGTCATCGGCTCGTGGCCGAGCTGACCGGTACCGACATAGATCAGCAGCGCGACCATGACCGCGGCGATGGCTTCGACCAGTGGCAGGCTGGCGCCGTCGGCGACCTTGGCCTTGAACTGGTACCGCCTGACCCAGTTGGCGTGGCGCTGGAAGCGCTTGCGCTCGGACGGCCGCCCGCCGAAGACCTTGATGACCTTGTGTCCGCGGACGGTCTCGCCGAGGACATGGGTCATCTCGCCCATCGACGCCTGGATCTCACGACTCATACGGCGCAGCCGCTTGGCGATCAGCCGCACGGTGGCCGCGAGGACCGGCAGCAGGATGAACACCATCAGGCTGAAGCGCCAGTCGAGATACAGCATGTAGGCAATCAGGCCGATCACGATGACCGTGTCGCGGACCAGGATCATCAGCACCTTGGTGGCCGCGGCCGTGACCTGCGCGACATTGTGCGTGACCTTGGTGATGATCAGGCCGGTCGCATGCGCGTCGTAATAGGCCGTGGGCAGTTCGAGGATGCGATCGAACATGGCATTGCGCAGGTCCAGCACCAGCCGGCCGGAGACCCATGCGAACGCGACCTGGCTGACCAGGCTGCAGGTCCCGCGCACCAGGAACAGAGCCATCAGCACGATCGGCGACCAGAACAGGAACTCCGGATCGCGTTCGACGAAGGTGCCGTCGAGCAGCGGCTTCAGCAGGTAGGGGATGGCCGGTTCGGTCAGGGCCAGCAGGATCATGAACGCGATCCCGGCGGCGAACTGGCGCCAGTAGGGGCGGACGTGGCCGAGCAGACGCAGGTACAGCCGTTTGCTCGTCATCGTCGCATTGTCGGTTCGATCAACCATCGTGGCCCAAACCCTGACCCAGACGTGAAGCGGGACTGCGGCCCGACGGTCTCCTTTCCGGACAAAACGAAATCACGCGGTTTACCACGTTGCCCAAACTCTGAAGTATATCGTTGATCAGCGCGATGTCCGACCGCCCGACCCCTACGCCGCCACCTCGATGAGGATGCGGTGGCCGCGACACGCCAGCCCACTCTGAGGATCTACACCGAGGCTTCGCATCCAGGGGTCCGCTGCCGATTCGTCGTTCCCGTCGGGTCGGGAAACAGGGGATCACCATCGGAATTTTCGCTACACTGCGGCGCAGATCTCCGACTGGCGGACTGCGCAGCGTAACCCTGTCAAGCGCGGCCGGGACAGGCGCACAGCCCCATAGTGAACGTCGCTTCATGAAGCCGTCCATCAATCACCCGACCGCCACCTACGCAGCGACCTTCCTCGCCAGCCTGGCTTTGTCGTTCGTGGCCTACCTGCAGAGCGACATCATCAACAACGACGGCATCCTCTACATCGATGTCGCACGTGCCTACGTGACCGACGGACTCGCCGATGCCTTTGCCGCATTCAACTGGCCGCTCTACGGCATCCTGATCGGCCTGATTCACCAGGTAACGCAGCTCGACTACGAGACGTCTGCGCATCTCCTCAACGCCCTGCTGATAGCCGTCGCCAGCGTCACCTTCGTGGCCACCTACAGAGAGATCGACCGCCCGGGCACGCGCCTCTGGGTTGCTGCGGTGCTGATACTCGCGTTGCCGCTGGTGAATAACTATCGCGACTTCGTGATCCGCGACTTCGGCTACTGGGCCTTGCTGCTGCTCGCGGTGCTGCTGTTCGTTCGCAGCGTGCGGCTGGATTCGCTGGGCTACGCCATTGCGTGGCAGCTCACGGCACTGCTGGCGATCGCCTTTCGCATCGAGGGTGTGGTGCTGCTTGCAGCACCGCTGGTCTATTACCTTGCGATAGACCGAGTGCGGCCGGGAAGGGCCCGAAGGCTGCTGCGGTCGAGCCTTTTCTTTGTCGGCCTGGTCGTTGCGGGCTCGGTCGGACTGGCCATCGTCGGCACGCTCGATACCGACGCCAATACCGACACCCTGCGTCTGTGGCTCAGCTACGCCTCACCGGTCTCGATTGTCACCGGCCTAGAACAGCAGGCAATCACGCTGCACCAACAGCTCGAGTACCTATCGTCGACCGGAGACGCGGCCCTGATCCTGGTGGCCGGCCTGTTTGCGCTGTCCGTGTCCAAGCTGTTTGCCAATGCGGTGCCCATGTACTGCCTGGTCGCAGGGTACGGCCGTTACCGAAATTGGCTGGCATCCACGCCCGGCAGCCGCGTGCTCTGGCTGTTCATCGTACTGACGCTGGCGACGATGCTGGCACTCGTCGCCAGTCGATATTTCCTTTCCTCTCGTTACACCGTGGCACCGGTACTGCTGCTTTCGCTGGTCACCTTCGCGTATGTCGACAACGGCCTGCAGAGACTCGCGGAGCTGCCGAAGCGGCATTGGCTAGTTGCGGCCTGGGTACTGATTGCAGTGATATTCGCCGATGGCGTGGTCTCGACCGGCGCCTCCAAAAAAGCAATAAAGACGGGCTCGCAGTGGGCGTTGCAGGAGGTCGATCAGAGTTTGCCCTGGTTGTGCAACGAGGCACGGCTGCGGTTCTACACCCGGCAGCAGTGCACACTAATGGAACGAGCCGAGTTGTTGGCGGCACTGCGTAACGCAGCGCAGGAGACCGCGCCGACGGTGGTGCTGCTATGGGTCGGCCGAAAAGATGTAGAGCTGCAGCAGGCGCTGTCGGCTAGTTCGCGACTCAGTCCGATCAAGAGGTGGCAGAATCGCCGCGGCGATACCATGGCGATCTACACCGCCGGCCCGAAGCCAGCAGGCAACCCCGTAGACAACGGGTAACCCCGTCGGCGATTGCAGCGGGCGGCAAATTCGACCGCCCGCCTCACTGAGGCGATGCCGAACCGGATGTGTCCTTGTCACGCATCCTGTTCTCGGGTACCAATCGCTCGAGCTTCTGCCTCAGTAATCCGTCGTCACCACGCCGAACCCCGTCACCCAGTTCGTCCATGATTGCAATCAGTGCGCCCCAATCGAGGACACGGGGTTGCGCGAGCAGGATTTTTCGGTGCTTCGTCGCCTGCAATGCCTCCTGCTCGTGAAACAGCTCCTCGTACAGCTTTTCACCTGGACGCAGCCCGGTGTAGGTGATGTCGATGTCTGCACCGGGTTCGAGGCCGGACAGACGGATCATCTGTTCAGCGAGATAGCGGATCTTCACCGGCTCGCCCATTTCCAGCACGAAAATCTCGCCGCCCTTGCCCTGAACGGCAGCCTGCATGATCAGCAGACAGGCCTCCGGGATCGTCATGAAGAACCGCTCGATGTCCGGATGCGTCACAGTCACCGGCCCACCGTCTGCGATCTGCTGTCGAAACAGCGGCACCACGCTGCCGGCGGAACCGAGCACATTGCCGAAGCGCACGGTGATGAACCGTGTGTCGGACCGCCTATTCAGGTTCTGGCAGTAGATCTCTGCCACGCGCTTGGTCGTCCCCATGACGTTCGCCGGATTCACCGCCTTATCGGTCGAGATCATCACGAACTCCGAACAGCCATGACGATCTGCCGCATCGGCGACCACGCGGGTACCGGCCACGTTGTTCCTGACCGCCTGGCGCACCTGTTTCTCGAGCATGGGCACGTGCTTGTATGCCGCGGCATGGAACACGATGGCGGGTCTTGTCCGGCCGAACACCTGGTCAATGAACGACCGGTCAATGACGTCACCCAGGCAGACCTCGAGATCGAGTGCGGGAAACGCCGCGCGCAGTTCGAGTTCGATGCGGTAGAGATTGAATTCACTGTTCTCGAACAGCACCAGTGTCTTGACCTCGAGACGCGCCAGCTGCCGACACAGCTCGGAGCCAATCGAGCCGCCGGCGCCGGTCACCAGCACGACGCGGCCCGACAATCCCTGGCGGATTCGATCCCAGTCGAGATCGACCGGCTCACGGCCGAGCAGGTCCTCGATCGACACCTCGCGCAGCTGATCGACCGCCACTCGGCCGGTCATCAATCCTTCGAGTTCCGGTACCGTCCTGAACGGCAGACCGGCCTGCTCACAAAGGGCAATCAGGCGCTTGCGCTGCCCCACCCGTGCCGACGGCACGGCCAGCACGATGACCTCGATCGCCAGCTCCTGGGCCTTTGCCGGAATGGTATCGCACGATCCAACGATCGGGATCCCGTGGATCTCCTGGCCGATACGGCGCGGCTTGTCGTCGACGAAGGCAACCGGCTGGTAATGCCCGCCCTCGCGCAACATATCGCGGACCAGCATCTCACCCGCGGCACCGGCACCGACGATCAGTACGCGCTGACCCGAGGAGAGCGTGACACGGTGCTCTTTGACCCACCGATAAGCCAGCCGCGGCCCACTGAGCGCCATGACCAGCAGCACCGCATAAAGCAGGGGGACAGAACGTGGCACACCCTCAAGGCGAGTGGCGACGAACAGCACCAGCACGGACACGATCACCCCGACCGCTACGCTTTTCAGAATGCGCAGCAGGTCCTGAACCGACGCGTAGCGCCACACCCCGCGATACAGTCCGAAGAACCAGGATACTGCCGCCTGGACAGGAATCAGGGCCAACAGAGCTAACCATGCCGGTCCTCGGTACTCCTCCGGGATAACGCCCAGATTGAAGCGCAGCCAGTAGGCCAGCCACCAGGCGATGGGGATCATCAGCAGGTCGTGAACCACCGCGCCGCCGACCGACAATGGAAACTGTCCTGGTACTCGCATTACTCAGCCTTGGCCTGGTCGGTGCCCGCGGCACTACAAAGTTTCTGAAACCTTGCGTTGCCTTCCCTCTGTGAATTGCCGCAAGCGCTGGCGCACGTTCCACGGGCGAAACGGCTCCGAGCCATGATCGCCGGCGCTGTAGTCTCTCGCCACGATGATACGCGAAGCGGAATCGCGGCGGGAAAGCCTGAGCTGCGTTCGAAGGCAATTCCCGGATGCCATCAAGACAGCAGCGGTACGAACCTGACCAGCTAGAATCATCAACTGGCGACGATGGTCGGGCAACCGCAGGGGGCACCGTGGTCAGACGTTACGCAGCGCCCTTCTCAAGAAGAGTTGCGTATTCGCGCACAATGGCCGACGTTACTATTTCCTTTGCATACTGCTCACGCGCCCGCGCGCTCGCGGCATGGCCCATTACCCGACGGCGCGCGGGATCGTCGCGTAAGGCCCGCAACTTTTGCCCGAGATCCTCGACATCTCGGACCCGATGCAGGATGCCGGTGACGCCGTCGACGATAGCGTCGGATACCCCGTAGATGTCTGAAGCCAGCGCAGGTATGCCAACGGCACCCGCCTCAATTACCACAGATCCGAAGCCTTCGCGATAACTTGGCAGACAGAACAAGTCTGCGGCATTCATATAGTCTTGCGGTCTGTCGGTGAAATCGACAAACAAAATCCGCGAACGCCTGTCACGGTTCAGACTTTCGATCTGCTGACGGATACCGCTTTCATCCGGCCCCACGATCAACAGCACCGAGCTCACTTCGCCCTTGTCTAAGCTGATAAACGCACGCGCCAGATCGAGCACGCCTTTTTCGCGATTCAGCCGACCCAAGAAAAGGCACACGAAATCGTCCGTGGATATACCGAGGTCACTTCTTATCGTGCTCCTCGCGTGCTCCGAGGCTGAAAAGCGCGTGATATCCACGCCGCTGATTGAGCCACTGGCCAGCACCGTAGAGCGCTTCGCATCCACCACCTTTTCGCGCAGCAGAAAGTCCCGCTGAGATTGACTGTCAACGAAACACCGGGTCGAGAACCGGAATATCTGCGCATCGAGGAAACGGTAGAAACGACGTCCAAAACCAGACTTGGTCGCCCACACCTGACCAGTGAAGGTATGCAGACGAACCGGCACGCCCGCCACGAATCCGGCAAGCATCGACAACAGACCGGCCTTTGGGGTGACCGAGTGAATGAGCATGAAGCCCTGCTTCCGCAAGAACCGCCAAAGGGCGAAGAGGGCGCGCAAGTCGGCCATGGGCGACGCCCGGCGCCGAATATCAATGCTTTGCAGTCGCACTGACGCCGGCAACACACCCAACTCTTCAGTATCGCGAAAATTGGCCACGACAGTGACCTCGTAATTCGTAGCAAGCGCGGCGATCTGGTCCCGCAAAAAAACTCGCACTGTCATCGGGCTGGATACGACAACCGCGATCTTCACGCCAGTGCGCTCACGCGATGACCCAATCAGGCATCGCTCGCGGAGAAACGGCGGTTGCCGCAGTGCAAAAGCCCCCAGTCGCCATGTCAGACCGCCTCCGCGGCGGGCAATGAATACAGGTCGTCTGCCCACTGGGGCCGACGACCTCCCGGCTGCCAACCAACCACCTCGTACAGCGCATAACCTTCATTCTCGAATGCCAACTCAAACACCCGATCCGGGAAATGCTCCGCGCCATCCGGCCAGTATCGTTTGTCGACAAGGACTGCGCCTAGATTCCAATCTGAGGCACTCTTAGCGGGCGAATCGATCAGTACCGGAAAATACGGCTGCAACAAGCGGAAACCGTATCCGTGCCCACCCCAGAGCACCTGCTTCCCAGTACGCCAGGCGACCTCGTCCGAGTTGGCGATTGGTATGCACTGCACCCTGTCTAGCGACGATTCGCGGAGGTTGGCCAATGCCTGATCGAACGCCTCGTCCTTGGCTTTGCCTCTTTCGTTCAACCAAGCTTGGTACTTCCGATAAGACAACCATGCGACGACCAACAACGGCAACAACCAAGGCTGGTCGGTATCTTGCGGATTGGTCAGCAGGTATAACACCACCAGCGAAGGCACATAGTAGATGTATGATCTACCGTTACCCCATGCGCGAAGATGTGGCACGTAGGTCGTCGACAGACTGAACCCCACGACCACCATAATGAGGTTCTGCCAGTATCCCGTGACTACTGCAACGAAAGGCAGAACGAGGAACGGACACATAGCCACAATTACCGCCGCCGGTTCTACACGGGCCCACCAACCGGAGGCACGGCCTTTGCCAACCCCAAATACTGATGAATCCTTGACCTGATGCGCACCGAGCAATGCCCGGTTCCGGACCCAGAACGACGTGATGTCTACGTGCGCATCAAGGTACTTGCGATAGCCGATCGCAAGACCGATTCCGATCGCTACAAGCAAAATGAGAAGCGGCTCGAGCCAACCATACATCGCCGCCCACGCAAGACAAAGTACGAAGAGAATCTGCAATGTCATTTTGTGCAGGAACAAGACCAGTATGAACAACGGAAGCATCAACCAGATATACGCATCGACGCCAT
>JASJCU010000114.1 GCA_030065815.1 Gammaproteobacteria bacterium
CGCGCGCCGAGCGGACGGCCGCGCAGCCGGTTGCGCTGCACGGCGCCCGACCTGCCCGCGGACTGCGCGCGCGTGCGCGTCGCCGCAGCGGCGCCGAGACGGGCCAGCAGCTGTTCGGGGATCGCCGCGAGCGCGGCCTCGAGCACCCGGTCCTCGAGCTCGTCGGCGGTCGCCGGGTCGGCCTGGTGCGCCGCGTCGCCGTCGGCCGGCGGCTCGGGCGGCGGCGCGTCGTCGGTGTCGGTGTCGGCGGCGGGTTCGTCGACCGGCGGCAGACACGTCGCCCGCGGCGCGAGCACCAGGCGCGCGGCCGCCGCCAGGTCCGCGGCGTCGACCCGTTGGCCGCCGCGCAGTGCCGCCGCGACCCGGGCCACGCGCAGCGCCAGCAGGGCGACGCGCAGCGAGCCGATGCCCAGCGCGATCGCCGCGGCGCACAGCTGTTCGACATCGGCCGGGGCATGCGCGATCGCCGCCAGGCGGCGCCGTGCCGAGCCGATGTCGTAGGCGCCGGGATCGAGATCGTCGAGGTCGTGGATGCCGAGCGACTGCAGATCGATCACCAGCGCGAGGCGGTCGTGCAGGACCGGGCTCAGCGCCTCGTCGGCGGACACCGACTCGTCGAGGGCGACGACGCCGAGCGCGACCGGCTCGCGTGCCGCGAGACCGTCGCGCTCGATGATCAGCTCGGCGAAATCCAGCACCGTGCCGAGGTGCGCCAGCGTCGAGCGCGCCGCGCGTTCGGCCATCGCCAGCAGCACGATGCCGCCGGCACTGTCGACCAGCAGCCCGCGCTGCGCCACCGGCCGGCCGGCGCGCAGGGTCGCGGCGAGATCGATGCCGCCGAGCAGGCCCGACTCGCTGACCTGCGGCGGTATGCGGCGCAGCGGCGTCGTCGCCGGCAGCAGGCCGCGCAGCGCGTCGAGCCAGCTATCGCGCACCGGCCCCGGCAACGCCCGCAGATGGACGCCGCCGAGATAGTCCGGTGCGGTCGCCAGCAACGCCGCCGCCTGCACGGCATCGTGCCAGGCCGCGGCGGCGCGCGCCTCGCTCATGCGTCGAACAGCTCGGCCACGGCGCGCTCGACGCGCGCACTCGAACCGGCCTCGTCGAGCGGATCGCGCCGCAGGCGGTGGCGCAGCGCCGACGCGGCGACCAGGCGCAGCTGTTCGGCGCTGACCGCCGGCCTGCCGTCGAGGCTGGCCAGCGCGCGTGCGGCGCGGATCAGCGTCAGTTCGCCGCGCAGGCCGTCGGTACCCAGGCGCATGCACAGCTGCGCCGCGAGCTCGATGACGTCGGACGGCACCTCGACCGCGTCGAGGCCGTCGCGCGCCTTGGTGATGCGGCGCCTGACCGCGCCGTCCTTGCGCTGCCACTGCCTGACGAAGGCCTCGCGGTCGCGCTCGAAGGCATCGCGCTGGCGCACGATCTCGACCCGGGTCTCGAGGTCGTGCGGCGTCCTGACCTCGACCGACAGACCGAAGCGATCGAGCAGCTGCGGGCGCAGCTCGCCCTCCTCGGGGTTGCCGCTGCCGACCAGCACGAAGCGCGCCGGATGGCGCACGCTCAGCCCCTCGCGCTCGACGACGTTCTCACCGGACGCCGCGACATCGAGCAGCGCGTCGACGAGATGGTCTTCGAGCAGATTGACCTCGTCGATGTACAGGAAGCCGCGGTGCGCCTTGGCCAGCAGTCCGGGCTCGAAGGCCTTCTCGCCCTGGGTCAGCGCGCGTTCGAGATCGAGCGCGCCGATCACCCGGTCCTCGGTCGCACCGAGCGGCAGGTCGACGACCGGCATCGGCTGCTGGCGCGACTTGGTCGGCGTCATGCCATCGGCACACAGCGTGCACAGCCCCGGCCGGTCGGCGACCGGGTCGCAGTTGTACGGGCAGTCCGCGACCACCGCCATCTTCGGCATCAGCGCCGCGAGCGCGCGGATCGCCGTCGACTTGCCGGTGCCGCGATCGCCGAACACCAGTACGCCGCCGACGGTCTGATCGACAGCGGCAATCAACAGCGCTCGCTTCATCTCTTCCTGGCCGACGATGGCCGAGAACGGGAAAGGCAACGGCATAGATCTCGTTCAATGCTCCGCTTGCTGGCCGGCCGGTCGATGCGCAAGACCCGGCGATCCGCTTGCCCCGACGCGACCGGCGCGGCGATCGGGATGCGAACGCTTTTTTTACGCGTCGGGCTGCGCAAACACAAGTCACCGGCGCGGCGTCGCGTGGCCGGGGCCGCGATCGCCGTGTACCGGCCTGTCAGTCGCCGCCGGTCACCGACGCGGCGCGCGGCGCGTCCCGCAACAGGCGACGCGCGGCCTCGACCGCGGCCGCGATGATCGCAGCGCGGGTCTGCGCCGAACGCCGGCGGTCCCGCCCACCGGGCTCGCAGATCAGCCGGCACAGGCGGTCGCTCGGCGACTCGAAATCGCAGTGGGTCGCGCCGTCGAAGCGGATGGTCTCGGCCGTTGCCGCCGCCGCGAACACCGCGAGCCCGTTGTTGTCGGCGTTGCAGCGCGACGACTCGCCGACCAGGCCGACGAGCGGCCGCGCCAGCACCGCCGCCGCGTCTTCGCCGAGGCGATCCTGATCGACCAGATCCAGGACCACGGCACCGACGCTGTGCCGGTCGGCGGTAGCGGCCAGCAGCGCGGCCAGGCCGCCGGCCGAGAATCCGGCGTACAGCACCGCGTCGCCGCCGAGCCGCGCGGCGATGCGCCGCAGGTCGGCGGCGTTCTGCCGATGCGCGCCGTCCCACGGGCGCATGTTGCACAGATCGACCGCGACCGTGACCAGGCCGGCATCGGCCAGTGCCGTCGCCAGTCCCGCCATGCGTTCCTTGCTGCGCAGAAATCCGTGGGCGAGCACGACCTGCGCCGCTGCCGGCCCGGCGCCGGCGTGGTACAGATCGTAGGTCAGCGTGCAACCGGTCGCCGACGCTAGGCCGCCGGTCTCGATCCGGACCCGCGGCTGCCCGCCGTCGGGACCGGCTTCGCTGCCGGCCGGCGGCCCGGGCAGACGGGTGAGCTGGCAGCTCGCGACGAGCAGCGCGCCGGCCAGTGCCGCGACGACGCGGCCGGCGCACAGATGGCGCGCGGACCGGCGGTCGGGCCCTGCGGTGTGCAACCGCGGCGACCCGCTGCAGCGGCGATCGGCGCCGTCGCCCTGAGTCACCGTGCCGGCTCCGGCAGATGTCCGGCCGCCGCAGGCCCTGCCGCACGCGATCGCAGCCGGCGGTGCCGCGGGCTTTCGACGCGCGCGGACATGGCACAATCGCCGGACCCAGCCACCGCCCCGGACCGTCCGATCGTGTCGCCAAACGCCGTCGTACCGACCAGCCCATTGCCGCTGCAGGCCAGCGCGTGACGCGCGCGGGCCTGCGCGATCACCACGCGGTCGTGATCGGCGCCGGGATCGGCGGTCTGGCCGCGGCCATCGACCTGGCCGCCAGCGGCGTGCGGGTGACGCTGCTCGAACGCCAGGCGACGCCGGGCGGCAAGATGCGCGAACACCGGGTCGGCGACATCCGCGTCGATGCCGGCCCGACCGTGTTCACGATGCGCTGGGTCTTCGACGAGCTGTTCGCGAGCGCGGGCACGAGCCTCGCCGCGCAGGTCGAGCTGCACGCCGCCGACGTCCTCGCGCGCCATTCCTGGCTCGACGGCAGCCGGCTCGACCTGTACGCCGACCTGCAGCGCTCGGTCGACGCGATTGCGGCGTTTGCCGGGCCGCGCGAGGCGCAGGCCTATCGCCGCTTTGCCGCGGCATCCGAGCGCATGTTCACGACCCTGGATCACAGCTTCATGCGCCGCGAGCGCCCCGGCCCGCTGGCGCTGACGTCGTCGCTGGGGATCGGCGGCCTGCCGCGGCTGTTCGCGACCAAGCCGTTCACGTCGCTGTGGCACGAGCTCGGGCGGATCTTCGCCGACCCGCGGCTGCGCCAGCTGTTCGGGCGCTATGCGACCTATTGCGGATCGTCGCCGTTCGCCGCGCCGGCGACGCTGATGCTGATCGCCCATGCCGAGCGCGCCGGCGTCTGGTTCATCGACGGTGGCATGTTCCGGCTGGCGCAGGCGATGGCCGGGATCGCCAGCGGCCTCGGCGTCGACATCCGCTACCGCGCCGACGTCGAGCGCATCATGACGACCGCGGGGCGTGCCGTCGGTGTCAGGCTCGCGGACGGCGAGCAGATCGACGCCGATGCGGTCGTGTTCAATGGCGACGTCGCCGCATTGGGCGCCGGCCTGCTCGGCGATGCCGCACGCTCGGCGATACCGCGCCGACGCGGCGAGCCGCGTTCGCTGTCGGCGATCACGTGGAGCCTGGCGGCGCGCACGCAGGGCTTTCCGCTGCACCACCACAACGTGTTCTTCGGCGGCGACTATGCCGACGAGTTCGCCAGCATCTTCGAGCGCCGGCGCATCACCGCCGAGCCGACCGTATACGTCTGCGCCAAGGCGCGCGGCGACGACGTCGCCATGGCGGGGACGGAACCGCTGCTGCTGCTGGTCAACGCACCGCCGCGGCCGTTCGACGCGGCCGAGACCGCCGCCGTCGAACGCCGCACGTTCGATCTGTTGCGTCGGCATGGCCTGGACATCGAGCCGGACCCCGCGGCGCGCGTGCGGACGACGCCGGACGACTTCGCCGCGCTGTCGCCGGGCAGCAACGGCGCGATCTACGGCTGGCCGACGCACGGCTGGTCGGGCTCGTTTCGCCGCCCCGGTTCGCGCTCGCGCATCGCCGGGCTGTACCTCGCCGGCGGCACCGTGCACCCGGGCCCCGGCGTACCGATGGTCGCGCTGTCCGGCCGGCTCGCTGCGGCCAGCGTGCGCGACGACCTGGCCGGTCGCTGATCGCGGGTCACGCGCTGCATGTCACGGGTCCGGCACGACCCCGTCCAACACCTTGGCCGACGAAATGACGCCCGGCAGACCCGCCCCGGGGTGGGTCCCGGCGCCGACCAGGTAGAGGCCGTCGACCTCCTCGCTGCGGTTGTGCGGCCGAAACCACGCGGTCTGCGTCAGCACCGGTTCGAGACTGAACGCCGCACCCTTGACCGACCACAGCCGGTCACGGAAATCGAGCGGCGTCAGCAATCGCGAGCTGACGACGTGTGCCGACAGCTGCGGCAGCACGGTCGATTCGAGATGGCGCTCGATCGCCGAGCGGTAGCGCTCGGCCTGCAGCGCCCAGTCGGTCGCGCCGTCGAGATTCGGCACCGGCGACAGCACATAGAACGCGTCGCAGCCGGGCGGCGCCAGCGACGGGTCGGTCGCGGTCGGGCGGTGCAGGTAGAGGCTGAAATCGTCGGCCAGCACCTTGCGTTCGAAGATATCGTCGAGCAGCGCCTGGTAGCGCGGGCCCAGCAGTATCATGTGGTGCGGCACGTCCGGGTACTGGCGATCGGTGCCGAAGTACCAGACGAACAGGCTCATCGAGTAGCGCACGCGTTCGAGGCGGCGCTCGTGCCAGCGGCGGCGCTCGACGTCCGGCAACAGGTAGCGGTAGGTCGCCGCGGCATCGGCGTTGGACACGACGACGTCGGCGTCGACGCGCTCACCCGACACCAGTTCGACGCCGGTCGCCCGGCCGTCGTCGACGCAGATGCGCCTGACCGGTGCGTTGCAGCGCAGCGTGCCGCCCTGCCCCTCGAGCAGCCCGACCAGGCCGTTGACCAGGCTGCCGGTGCCGCCCATCGCGAAATGCACGCCGTGGCGCCGTTCCAACTGTGCGATCAACGCATAGACCGCGGTCGCCGTGAACGGGTTGCCGCCGATCAACAGCGGGTGGAAGCTGAACACCATGCGCAGTTTCGGGTGCTTGATGTACTTGGCGACCAGGCTGTGAACCGAGCGGTAGAACTGCGCCGTCAGCAGGTCCGGCACGGTGCCGACCATCTTGCCGAGCGAGTCGAACGACACCGTCAGCAGCTTGTCGAAGCCGATGTCGTAGAGCTTGCTGCTGGCCGCCAGGAACGCCTCGTAGCCGGCCACATCGCCGGAATCGAAGCGTGCGATCTCGGCCTTCATCGCGGCGTCGTCGCCGCTGTAATCGAAATGGCTGCCATCGGCGAAGCGGATGCGGTAGAACGGCATCAGCGGGCGCAGCTCGATATCGTCGGCGAGGCGCCGCCCGCACAGCTGCCACAGCTCCTCGAGCACGAACGGCGCGGTCACGATGGTCGGTCCGGCATCGAAGCGAAAGCCGTCCTGTTCGAACACGTAGGCTCGGCCGCCGGGCTTGTCGAGCTTCTCGAACACCGTGACCCGGTAACCGCGCACGGCCAGACGGACCGCCGCGGCGAGCCCGCCAAAGCCGCTGCCGATGACCACTGCGGATGCCTGCGGCCTGCCCATGACGAGTCTACCGCCGGGCGCCGGCGCTGCCGGGCGCACGCTGCCAGCGCACCGCGAGGTCGCTGACGTGCAGCACCAGCGCCGCGACCAGGAAGACCGCGACCCAGGTCCAGCCGGCACCGGTCAGGTCGGCGCGCAGCGCCAGCATCAGGCTGGCGCCGGCGCCGATGTTGGTCAGCAGCGGCAGCGGCGCGATGCCGTTGCCGGTCAGCCGGTGCAGCAACAGCAGCAGCACGATCTCGATGACGACGAAGGCCAGCATGATGTCGACGATGCGTCCCGACGTGACCAGCTGTTCAAGTAGCGCCACTGTCTGCTCCGTTGTCTGCCCGTGCCGCGGCCTGCGACAGTGATCCCCGGCGCCGCGCCCGCCGCACAGCGGCCCGACGCCACTTGGTCCCGGCACCGCCCCCGGGTGAAGATAGCGTCGACGCCATCAGCCTAACACCACGACGACTCGCCACCCGTGCAGCACCGGCGGGGCCGTTCAAGACAGCATGCAAGACACCATCCTGCTGACCCTCGGTCGGCTGCCCAAAGGCCTCGAGCTCGCGTTCGCGTTCAAGCGCGCCGGCTGCCGGGTCGTGATCGCCGAACCCTGGCGCTGGCACCTGAGCCGGGTGTCGCGTGCCGTCGATCGCAGCTACGCGGTCACGGCGCCGAACACCGACGTCGCGGCCTACCACGCCGACCTCGTCGACATCGCCGAGCGCGAGCGCGCCACGCTGGTCGTGCCGGTATCCGAGGAGAGCATGCACGTCGCCGGCCTGGCCGGGAGCCTGCCGCCGGCGACCCGCCTGTTCAGCATGCCGCAGGCGGCGCTGATCGAGCTCCACGACAAGCTCGACTTCGTGCGCAAGGCAAGGTCGTTCGGCCTGCCGGTGCCCGAGACCTTCGACGTCGACAGCGACGCGGCGAAGCGGCTCGCGGCGACCGCGCGCTACATCGTCAAACCCCGCCTGTCGTCGGCCGGGCACGGCGTCGAGGTCCACGATGCCGGCGACCCGTTGCCACCGCCGGCGGCGCCCGCGATCGTCCAGGCCCACCTGCCCGGCGAGGAGCTGAGCTCGTTCTCGATCGCGCACCAGGGCAGGGTCATCGGCAGCGTCGTCTATCGCGGCCTGATCGTGTCGGGCAGCGTGTCGGTGTGCTTCGCGGCGGTCACCGATCCCGACCCGGCGATACTGCAATGGATCGAGCGCTTCGTCGGCGCCAGCGACTACAGCGGCTTCATCGCGTTCGACTTCCGCCGCGATGCCGCCGGCGACGCGCTGCCGATCGAGTGCAATCCGCGCACCACGAGCGGCATCCATTTCGTGCACCCGGCGGACCTGGCGCAGGCGATCCGCGACCCGGCGGCGCCAAACCCGTTCCGCCTGCGCAGCGAGCGCGTGCTGCAGCAGTTCTACCCGGCGCTGACCGAGACCCAGGGCGCCGCGCTCAAGGGTCGACCGTGGCGGGGCAACTTGCGGTACCTGTTCGGCTGTCGCGACGTCAGCTGGGCGCCGCGCGATCCGCTTCCGTTCCTGCTGATGCCGTTGACCTCGTACCAGATCCTGCGGCGCACGATCTTCGCCGGCATGTCGTTCGGCGAGGCGGCGACCTTCGATATCGGCTGGTACCGGGCGACGTGACCGGTCAGCGATCGGCACGCGGCGTCACCCGGCAGTGGATCTGCTGCACCGGACGCGTCGTCAGTCGCGCCACCGGCCGGACCTTGTCCGGCGCCAGCGTCGACAGGTCGAAGCGCCGTGTCAGGCGCGCGATGATCAGGCTGGCCTCGTGCTGCGCAAAGCCCGCGCCGACGCAGGTACGCGGTCCCATGCCGAACGGCAGATAGGCACCGGGGGTGAGCTCGTGCTCGCGCTCGGGCAGGAAACGGTCCGGATCGAACACGTCCGGGTCGCTCCACAGGCGGCGATGGCGATGCGTGGTCCACGGCGAGATCATGACCATCGCGCCGCGCTTGACGCGGTAGCGCCCGATCCGCGTCGGCGCCATCGCGACGCGCGGGATGAACGTGATCGGCGGGTACAGGCGCAGGGTCTCGCGGAACACGTTCCTGACGTAGCGCAGCTTCTTGATGTGTTCGAACTCGACCGGCCCGTCGCCGACCACGGCGTCGACCTCGGCACGGATCCGCGCGACCACCTCGGGCCTGACCGACAGGATATAGAACAGCCAGGTCAAGACGCTCGCCGTGGTCTCGTGGCCGGCGAGGAACAGCACGCCGAGCTGATCGACCAGCTCCTTGCGCGAGAACGGACAGCCGCTCGCGCTGTCGCGCGCGGCGATGCATGCCGACGCGATGTCGTTGAACGTGCCGTCGGCGGCACTGACGTGCGAATCGACCAGCTCGCCGAGGTGGGCGCGGATCCGTGCACAGGCATCGAGCACCGGCCGGTGCTGACGGATCTTTTTGAACGGCGGGTCGAAGATCAGCGCCTTGAGTTCGACCTGCGCCGCGCTGCGCTCGAAGACCTCGAACGCATCGAACACCTCGCGCGCGATCTGCGACTCGAGCGACGTCGAGAACACGGTCCGGCAGATGATGTCGGCGGTCAGATGGCTCATCGCCAGGTCGAGCGAGAAGGACTCGCCGCTCACCGCCAGCCGATCGAGGCGCTGTTCGTAGTCGTCGACCGCGGCGCGCATCGACGCGAACGCGCGGGTCAGGCGGATGTGCGAGAACGCCGGGTCGATCATGTCGCGCTGGCGCCGCCAGCGCTGGCCGCTGGAGACGAAGATCGAATCGCCGACCAGTGGCTCGAGCGCGCCGACCATCAGGTCGTTCTTCGGGTAGATACCGGTCGAGTCCTGCATGACCTCGTGCACCAGCTGCGGCTCGTTGACCAGCAGGATCGAGCGCCGCGAGTAACCGAGATGGGTCACCGGCAGGCGATACGCGGCCGCCGGCAGCAGACTCAGCAGGTTGCCCTCGCGCTGCGCCGCGGTGCGGATCAGCGCCGCGATCGGCGACAGCGGCAGCGGTCGCGGCGGGACATAGCGCGGCGGTTCAACCGGCGTCGCCGACACGACCGCCGGCTCGGCAGGGGATACGGGCACGGAAGTCAAGACATTCTCCCGGCGCCGGGCGTGTCCGGCATCGACGGCGCTCGATAGCGGACCCCGACTGGCGCACCAGCTCATTTGATTTTACATTTCAGAGTGTATATGTTGCTTGACAACCCGGCAATGCCACAGCAACGGGGAGGGCGTGCCATGGGCCTGTTCGAAGAATTCATCTGGCCGTTCCATGCCGTCGTACTGGCACATATCGTCACCGGCGCGACCGGCCTGCTGGCCTTCTGGGTGCCGATTTTCGCGCGCAAGGGCGGCGCGCATCACCGGCGCTGGGGCAAGGTGTTCACGGCGTCGATGCTCGCCACCGGCGTCATCGCGATCGCGATCTCCGGCCTGACCATCGCCGACCCGGTCGGCACCCATCCGCACCTCGACTTCGCGCCGGCGCTGATCCAGGGCATCTTCGGTTGGATGATGCTGTATCTCGCGATCCTGACGATCAACCTCGCGTGGTATGGCTGGAGCTGCATCCGCGGGCGCCACGACCACGCGATCAACCGCCACCCGCTGAACCTGGTGCTGCAGGCGGCCGTGACCGTGACCGCGGCCAACTGCGCCTGGCACGGCCTGGTCCTCGGGCAGCTGCTGATGGTCGGCATCTCGCTGGTCGGCTTCGCGACCGCGGCGACCAACCTGTGGTTCATCTACAAGCCACACCGCGGCCCGCAGGACTGGCTCAAGGAACACCTCAAGGGACTGGTCGGCGCCGGGATCTCGGTGTACACGGCGTTCTTCGCGTTCGGCGCCGTGCGCCTGATGCCGGAACTGGCGCTGAATCCCGGCCTCTGGGCGGTCCCGCTGGTCACCGGGCTCGCGATCATCCTGTACCACTGGCGCAGGATCGGCCGCCAACAGCAGGCGCGCGCGCACGCGACGCGCCTCGCGTCGTCCTGACCTGGCCAGCATCGGCGCAGTGTCGATGATCGCGACCGTGCAGACCGCGGCGCGCGGCCGCGTGCGGCGGCCGCAGGATCGCGCCGACCGCTCGCACCGGACGGACCGGCAATGACCGGCGACACGCGATACCCGACCGGCGAAACCGCGCCGTCGCTGGCAGCCGCCGTCGATGCCCCGAGGCAGACGCTGCAGACGCCGAACGCCGGGCGCCTGTGCTACTACTCGGACACCCGCGCCGAAGGTCGACCGCTGGTGCTGATTCACAGCGTCAACGCCGCGCCGAGCACCCGCGAGATGCGACCGCTGTTCGACCACTACGCCGCTCGGCGCCCGGTCTACGCCGTCGACCTGCCGGGTTTCGGCTGTTCGGAGCGCGGCGACCTGCCGTATTCGCCGGCGCTGTATGCCGAGACCATCAACCACTTCCTGACCGAGGTCGTCGCGCAGCCCGCCGATGTGGTCGCGTTCTCGCTGAGCGCCGAGTTCGCGGCGCGCGCGGTGCTCGCCGACGGCGAGCTGTTCCACTCCCTGGGGCTGATCTCACCGACCGGGTTCGGCGCGCGCACGCCGCCGTCGGGCCCGGCGACCGACCGCATCCTCAGGGTCCTGCGCCTGCCGTTGCTCGGCGACGGGTTGTATCGACTGCTGACGACGCGGCTCAGCATCCGCCATTTTCTCGGCCTCGCGTTCACCGGCGACGCACCGGCGGCCCTGGTCGACTACGCGTACGCGACGTCGCACCGACCCGGTGCCAAGTACGCGCCGTTTCGCTTCCTGTCGATGAAGCTGTTCACGCCGGCGGCGTTCGACGAACTGTATGCGGCACTGAGCCTGCCGGTGCTGGTGCTGTACGACCGCGATCCCAACATCAGCTTCGAACGACTCGACGAACTCGCCGAGCGGCCTAACTGGCGGCTGCAGCGCATTGCGCCGACCCGCGGGCTGCCGCATTGGGAGCGTGGCGCCGAGACCTTTGCCGCGCTCGACCGCTTCTGGGCGACGCCGGCCGACGGCGCGGATTGAACCGCCGTCGCGAACCGCGCCAGGCAGTTCACCGGCGGCTGGCCGCAGCCTGCGTCAGCGCGGCATCTCGGGGGCGAATACGTCGCGCAGCATGTCCATCTGTGTCCGCGGCAGCTCGGCAGGCGCCGGCGCTGGGTCGGCCGGCGCGGTCGGCGTCGTCGTTTCGCGGGCGAGCGCACCGATCACGGTCGCGTCCAGTGCGGCGGGCAGCCCGGCCGCCGGTCGCGCGGCCGGCGTGGCGGCGGGTGCCGCCGGTAATGCGGAGGCCGGGGTCA
>JASJCU010000115.1 GCA_030065815.1 Gammaproteobacteria bacterium
TACCAGAAGATCCGGCGGCTCTACCGCCGTTACCCGGACCTCGACGCGCGGCTGCGGGCGGCCGAGACCCGGCTGCAGGCCGAGGGTGCGGCCGTCGGCAACGGCGTCGGACCGATCGACAGCGAGCAGGCCTTGCGGCGCCTGCTCAACGGGTGTGACGAACTGATCAGCGTGGTGCAGCACGGGCAGACCTTGCAGCCGATTCCGCGCGATGTCCGGCAGATCTTCTGCCGCGAGCTCGGCGAGCGGCGTGCCGAGGCCAACGCGCGCTTCCACCT
The DNA here is from genome assembly GCA_030065815.1 of Gammaproteobacteria bacterium. Classification (GTDB taxonomy): domain Bacteria; phylum Pseudomonadota; class Gammaproteobacteria; order Chromatiales; family Chromatiaceae; genus Thiosocius. Next base: position 279 of record JASJCU010000115.1, read on the forward strand.
GACGCAGTCGCGTGCGTGCGAGCGCAGCGGCGATCTGCTGCGCGGCCGCGCGCACCTGACGACGCTGCTGCAGGTGTTGAAGCGGCGCGGACCGGGTACCGATTTCGTTCGTGAACTGTATGTCGAGGCCGAACAGGCCTACCAGCGCTTCGGTCAGCAGGCGGCCGCCGACGACAGCGCGTCGCCCGCCGGCAACGCCGCCTGACGCGGTGCGCGCTTGATGGTGGGGCCCTGTCCGACAGACAACGTACCGCTCGGAAAGTCACCGGTGCGCCGCGGCCGGGTGCGTTCGCGTGCGAATCCTCTACCCGTTCGGAGCAGAAGCCACGCCGCAGCGGCTTGCAGGTGGCTTGCCTATCGGGCGCTGCCTCAATGACGCGCTGCGCGGATACGCGCAGTGGCGGCGGTTTCGGCCGGCCTTCGATCGCGTGCCTCGCCGTCGCTCATCGGGGCGACGCCGAGAGACACGCCAATCGCGGAACAGGGCACTAGCGCGGTTTGCGCATCTTCTCCAGGTCGTCGATGTTGGCGCAGAAGCCGAGTGCGGGCTCATCGGCCGGTTTGTCCTCGGCCAGCACCTGGTCGCAGCGCTCCTTGTCGTCGCAGGCGTCGCAGCGCTGCATGTGCTTCTGGATCTCGAGACCGTTCTCGCGATGCAGGTACGTGGCCTTGTCGATACCGAGGAACGCCAGCATGCGCGACAGGCGCAGTTCGTCGAGCGCCTCGGCGAGGCCCTCGCGGAAACGGTGGCCGGCGCGCAGGTTGCCGAGGATCGCGAGCGGCAGCCGTACGAGCAGATACAGCATCAGGGCGACGAGCAGTACCGTGATGAGCAGGCTGGTGACGTCCATGGGCGTTCCTCCCGGCGTTTCGCCGATTCTTCGAACCCGTCGTCCACCTTACCTTGATCTGGACCGGTGGGAAACGCCGATGCCGGCGCGCACGAGGCCTCCGATCATTGAGAGTTCAAATATTGAACAGGTCGTCGGCCGCCGAGCGCAGCGTGTCGGCGTCGCCTCCCGGCGTATGGGCGTCGGCCGAGGGCTCGAAATAGTCGCAGAAATTGGCGCGACGCTTGTCGGTGACCGGCTCGGCGATCGGTTCCTGGCAGTCGTTGGGCCGGCCGACCTCGTAGAAACGGCAGTTTGCACACACGTGGGTCTGCTTGCGACACGCCGGGCACTCGCCTTCGCGCACATAGTCGCTGGCGCCGAGTTCGGCGCCACAGGACCAGCACACGCCGCTGGCATTCGGTGACATAGGCCCTCCGCAGCCCGATCAGGCTAAGTTTTGGCGGATCTTATCCGATAAGAAGGTAGATCTGCTGCAATGGGTGCCTGAGCCGTGAGCGACCTGATCGACGTGAACGTCACCGGACGCCTGATGGTATTGCTGAAACGCCACGACCTGCTCGACAACCGCTGCCTGCAGATCTACCAGCGCGCGGTCAGCGACGCCGTCCGCAGACGCCTGTCGCCGGGCAACGGCCTGGCGGGCATCGATCCGCTGCTCGACGAGCAGCTGCAGTTGCTCGACAACGCGCTGTTGCAGCGTATCTCGGACGCGTCACCGGCGCTCGCCGCGACGCCGGCCGTGGTCGACGGCGCCGACGCCGAGGCTGCCGAGACCGCTGACGCGGTCGCCGCCGAGACCGACGCCGCCGCAGGCCGGGCAGGTCGTGACGCCCGCCATCCGAGCGGCTATGTGCCACCAGTCAAGAGCATGGAAGAGAAACTCCAGGACGCGCGCAAACCGGTGCAAACCCTGTTGCGCGAGGACTGCGTGCGCGTTGGCCTGATCGACGCCGAGCTGGCCGACACACTGGTCTTCGGTATGACTGGCAAGACCAGCGAACAGGCCGAACAGGACATCGTCGAGCGCCTGCGGCAGATCCTGCAGGACCAGGTCAAGGCCTTCATCCGCAAGGCCAAGGGCGGCCCGTGGGGCGACCCGCGCACCCAGGAGGAGTTGCGCAAGGACATCCACGCGGCGCGCAGCGTGCGCAGCATCCTGATGCTGGCGCGCCAGGTCACCAAGGAGTACCGCACCTGGGAACGCGAGCAGCACCGCGGCGGCATCCTGGGCCTGTTCAGCCCGCGTCGCAAGATCGTCGAGCGGCGTTAGACCGGCCCCGGCCGACGGCGCCGTCGCGCGCACCGGGCCGGACCAGGAATCGCGCATGACCGCATGCCCTTGCCGCGCCGCGCGGTCGCGGTCGGATCGCTTGCGGTCCGTGGTCGCCGCGTTTGTCGGCGCCTGTTGAGCGCGACGGCGGCGCGGCCACGCGACCCGGTGCGCCGCCGAGCCGCGGCATCTCGAATCCGCTATCCTGCGCCGGAGACCAGAAGACCCACCGCTTTCCGCCGATGGCAGAGACCGCCACAGCCCGCATCCTTGTCGCCGGCGACGACCAGCCGCTCGACAGTGAGGTCGTCGCGAGACCCCGCCATCACGGCCGCGACGTCAAGCGGGTCCTCGCCGGATGACCGGGTTCACGCTGCATCCCCGGCTGGCCGCCGACTGTCACGTCGTCGGCGACCTGCCGCTGTGCCGCGTCCTGCTGCTCGATGACCGCCGTTATCCGTGGGTGCTGCTGGTGCCGCGTCGCGACGGCGTGCGCGAGATCTACCAGCTGGGCAGCGACGACCGCAGGCAGCTGCTCGACGAGTCGTGCCGGGTCGGCGAACTGCTGATGGCGGCATTTGCCGGTGACAAGCTGAATGTCGGTGCGCTGGGTAACCTGGTCCCGCAGCTCCACCTGCATCATGTGGTCAGGAGCGACGGCGACCCGGCATGGCCGGGCCCCGTCTGGGGTCATTCGCCGGCCGTACCCCATACGGCGGATGAACTGGAGCAGCGCGTCTCGCTGTTACGCAGCGGGTTGGCGATAGCCGACGACGCCTCACAGCGGTAGCGCGACGTCGCCGCGGATCAGGCGCTCCTTGTCGGCGCGGCTCAGGCGCTTGACGCGATACTCGACGCGTGCGGCGAGGCCGCGATCACCGACCGCGTGGCTGTAGACCAGCTGCAGCGGTCCGCGTCCGCGCAGCCGGCGGGCGCCGCGGTCGCTGGCGTGCGCGGCGAAACGTCGCTGCACGTCGGTACTGATGCCGGTGTACAGGCTGCCGTCGTGGCAGCGGACGAGATACAGATACCACACCCTGCCAGGTCGCCGTCAGCGGCGTCGCGCCGGCAGCCAGTACTCGGATTCGAGCACCGTGAAGCGCTTCAGGTAATCGTAGGCATTGCCGGAAAACTCCAGCACCCAGGCCTTGATGCGGCGGCCCTGGCGCAGCGCCTGTAGTCGCTGCAGCCGAATGCCCTGGTCCTCGAGGGCCGAACCCAGCAGGCGCAGCGCGCGGGTGCCCGTTGTGGGCGATGACCACGGTTCCAGGAATGCCTGGCCGTTGTGGTCCGGTCCCGGGCGCAGCTGCGATACCAGGATGGTGCGCCCGTCGTCGCCGGCCGCCAGGCGCATGCGGTACTGGCCGAACGCGATCGGCCGCGTCGCACCGCTCCAGATCGAGCAGTCGTGGGCCAGCCGAACCGGTGCCTCGCAGGTTATGCGTTGCGCATTGAAGATCGGTGTCGCAATCGGTTCCGCGTACGCGAACGTCGCGGCGGGTGAGGCGAGTAGCGCGGTGCCCAGCAGTGGCGTGAACAAGCGTTTCGCGTCTGGCATGCAGGGAGGCTAGCGCAAATGGCGCGAATTGCCAGTCGGCCCGCTGGCCCGATCTCAGGCGATGGATTCGAGGTAGTGCTCGACCAGGCGCGGGCCCACGTCGCCGGGGTCGACGAACTGCGCATGCAGCAGACTGTCGGAGCTGTCGACGATGCGGATCGCCAGCGTCACGTGCTGGTGATCGAGATGGACCTCGAGCAGGTGCACGCTGCCGACTTCGAGCCCGTGTGCGCGGATCGCGACACCCGAGCGGCTGATGTCACGCAGCACAACGGTGCGGCCGTCGATGCTGGCGAACAGTCGGGCGTCGGCGGGGAAGCGCGTCGCGTCGCGGCGATCGCTGTCGCTTGCGGACGTCACGTCGCGACCGGCACGCTGGTGCACGCGGCGCGTGGCATGTCAGGCACCGTTCTGCAACACGTCGAGGTAGCCGCGCTGTATCGCGATCTCGAGCTCCCTGGCGCCTTTCATCAGTTCGTCGTATTCGCCGCGCAGCTGACGCAGTTGCTCGAGCTGCGCCTCGTTGGGCCGACTGTCGGCTTCGTTGTTGTCGGCGCCGAGGTCGAACAGCGCCTTCAGGTAGCGAGCACGGGCATTCGCGACCAGACACAGCACCGGCCGCAGGCCGTCGATCGTCAACGCGGTGATGTTCGGATTGATGGCCTCGCGGTTGGCCTCGCGCATACTGCGTTCGAGCTCCATCAGCAGGCGATTGGTGTCCTGGTCCATCGGCTTTCCCCTCACGGCAGCGCGCTCGCTGCCTGTGGCTGTAGCGGCATGCCGCGGCGCAAACTTGAACGACCAGGCCTGTCCACAACGCGTGAGGCGTGGCGTTGCTGCCACAAGGTGCGCCAGGCAAGGCGCGAGCAGAGACGTTTGGTGAGGCCGGATGAACGCCGGGCCACGCGGCATGGCGCATGTTGCGGCGCAAGCCGAAGGGACGGGACCGTTTGCTGCTTAACGGCGTTGCTGCTTGCTCATGTTCGGCGGTTGCATCGCGCTCGCCGCGCCTTGCTGGCCAGAGGAACGGCCGCCGTCGCTACGTACCACGTAGGGTGGACAGGCCCTGGTCGAGCGCGGCCGCCAGTTCGCTGTCGTCCGCCGGCAGCGTGATCACCGCGTGCAGCGTGAACAGCGCGGCCAGCTTGCCGACGTGCTGGGCCTCGCCGCGCTCGGCGAGGACGACGACGCGGGCGTCCGGGGCGAAGCGCTGCAGGCTGCGCAACAGGACGTCGAGGTTACTGACATTCGCGCCTGCGTAGTTGTTGCCGTAGCCGTAGAAGAAGTCGGCGACCAGCAGGTCGGGCGGTTGGCGCTTGATCTGGCCGAGTGCCTTGCGTTGCGACGTGAACGCGATCCGCTGCACGCCGAGACGCCGGCACAGCGCGCCGATATCCGGATGCGCCGGCGACTCGACGATGTCGTACAGCAGGGTGCCGGCCATGGTTCAGTCGCGGGCGTCGGCGTCGTCAGTATCCGCGGCGGGCGACGGCCCGCGCCGCCTATCGAGATAACGCATCGCCTGGACTGCACCGGCGATAGTGCCGACCACGAACAACAGGGCGAGGATCACGATCTCCATGGCGTTCTCGGGCTGCGACGTTCGCAATCGATGATAGGCGTGTCGAGGCAATCTGCAAGGCGCCGATTGCGGCGGACCCGGTGATGCCCGAAGATGGCCCGCAGCACCGACCTCGAGCCGACCGGGAGCCCGTGATGCCCAAGCCGATCCGTTTCGCCGTATTGACCGCCGTGCTCGGCATGTCGATCGCCGCCGCCAGCGATCTCGACAAGGAGAAGCGTTGGCGTGACCAGATCGTCGATGCGCTGCTCGACGGCGAGGCCGTCACATTGAACGACGGTCGCAGCGAGTTTCTGGCGATCGAGACCGAGAGCGCCGATGGCGGTGTCGCCAAGGCCGCTATCGTCATGCACGGCACCGGCGTGCACCCCGACTGGCCCACGGTCGTGCTGCCACTGCGCGTCGGCCTGACCGAGTCCGGCTGGCACACGCTGTCGATCCAGATGCCGGTGCTGGGCAACGAGGCCGAGCATGCCGACTACGCGGCGATCTACGACTGGGTACCCGGGCGCATCGATGCCGCGGTCCGCTACCTGCGCGACAAGGGTGCCGGCACGATCGTGCTGGTGGCGCATAGCCAGGGCGCGACGATGGCCAGCTACCACGTCAGCACGCCACATGCGCCGGTCGATGGTCTGGTCGCGGTGGGTATGTCCGGCGGTATCGCCGGCGGACCGATGGATACGCTGGCACAGCTGCCGGGTATCGATGTACCGCTGCTCGACCTGTTCGGCAGCGAAGACCTCGACGAGGTCCTGGCGAGTCGTGCGGCACGTGCCCGGGCCGCCGCCGGCGCCAGCGACTACGCCCAGCTCGAGATCGCCGGCGCCGACCATTTCTTCGATGGCGAGGAGGCACAGCTGCTCGAGGCCGTGAACGCCTGGCTGGACGCGCGATTCTGAGATCCGCGCGCGACGTCCGGCGAGGCGTCGATCGCGTCGCCGGTTGCGATAGGATCGATGTCCGGCCCGTCCTGCCCGCGTGGCCGGTTGCCAGTACGATGCCGCAGATCCTGCCGACGTCGTGGTCGAGTGTCGGCGCGTCCGGCCGCCGGCGTCGCGCGGGCCGCTGAGAATCCAGTCGCCGCAGGACCGGCAGACGCCTGCCGAGCGCAGCGCCGCGATGCCGCCGCGCAACGTCATGGTGTCGTGCGCGTGCCGTTCGCTCGCTGATGTACTCGTCTGCGCCACGCTCCCCTGCGGTCGCCCGCCAACCGCGTCGGTTGGCTTGGCGGCACCTGTCACGGCGCCGTTGCCGCCACGAGCAGCAGGCGCTCGCCCCAGCGTGTCCAGGTGCTGCCGCATCGCGGCGAGCGTGCTGGTGGGTTCGGCGGTCAGCGCGGTCGCCGTGCGCGCCGGTCATGCCGTCTACGGTCCAAGGTGCCTGCCGTTGCATGAGTGTCAGGGTCGCGCGCAGGCAACGCCAAGCGGCATACCACGAAACGTGGGCGGCAGGACCCCCTTGACCATGTGCGAACGGCGTCGTAGATCACCGGGTCGGCAGAACCGCGTGATAGCGCGACGCGTAGTCGACGCCCGGTCTCCCGGGAATCAGCCAGGGACAACGTCGTCCGCGTCCGGCGCTGCCGGCTGCAGCGCGCTGCCGCAGCGCCGGCAGCGATACTCGGCACGACGCTGCGCGACGCGCCGATGGCGTGTCGTGCTCAGTTCGTGTTCCGAGCAGGCGCAGCGGTAAGGCCAGCGGCGCTGCCGGCGCACGTCGTGTAGCGGCACGTCGTAGTCGTGACAGCGTCGCGGGTCGGCGATGCCGAGGTGCTGCATCGCGGCGCGCCACTCCGGTCCGTGTGGTCGTGCCGGTCCATGACAGGCAAGGACCACGAGGTGTGCGACTTCGTGGGCGACCGTGGTCGCGACAAAGGCATCGGGCTGCCGCGCCGCGATCGCCAGATTGAAGCGCAGCTGCGGCCTGTGGCCGCGTCGCCATCGGCATTGGCCGGCGGCGCGCCCGCGCAGGTCGAAGCGCACCTCCGGGGCGGGCAGCACGACGCCGTCGCGACCGGCCAGCACCTGGCAGGCGACGAGGCACTGCCGGACACGCTGAGCGATGCGCCGCTGCAGCCGCTCGCGGTCGCCGCTCATCACATCCGTCGACGACCGGCCAGGCGGGCGGTCGCGATCGGTCGCGGGATCGTCGTGCGCGGCATGCCCACTCAGTCGGCGATCAGCTGCAGGTACTCCAGGCGGGTCGCCTGCGATTCGCGAAAGGTGCCGAGCATCACCGAGGTCTTCATCGTCGAGTTCTGCTTTTCGACGCCGCGCATCTTCATGCACAGGTGTTCGGCTTCGATGGTCACGGCGACCCCGGCCGGCTGGATCACCTCGCTGATCGCGTCGGCGATCTGCACCGTGAGGTTTTCCTGGATCTGCAGTCGGCGCGCGAACATGTCGACGATGCGCGCGATCTTCGACAGGCCGATGACCTGGCCGCGCGGCAGATAGGCGACGTGGGCGCGACCGATGAAAGGCAACACATGATGCTCGCACAGCGAATACAGCTCGATGTCTTTGACGATCACCATGTCGTCGTTGTCCGATGCGAACACGGCGTTGTTGACGACACTGTGCAGATCCTGGTTGTAGCCGCGGCACAGGTAGGCCATCGCCTTCGCGGCGCGTGCGGGCGTCTTCAGCAGGCCCTCGCGATCCGGGTCCTCGCCGAGCCCCTCGATGATCTTGGCGTAGTGAGACGTCAGGTGGTCGATCTGCATGGTGTCCTCGGTATCGCCGAAGTGGAGACAGGCCTGCACTTTAGCGGCCCGTCGCCACGGAATCCATGCGGGTCGCCCGCGATCCGCAGCACGGCGGCGGCGTGTCGGTTCAGACCAGCGCGGCGGCGGCGAACAACGCGCAGGCGATCACGAACATCACCAGCGCCGACTGCTTCCAGTTGCTGAAGTTGAGGAACAGCGCGTTGTTGTGCGGCACCAGCACGGCGAGCACGGCGCTGCCCAGGCTGACGCCGCCGGCGGTGAGCAAGAACTTGACCAGCCAGTCACGCTTGAAGCTCGCTGATCCACTGACGCCGCCGCTGATCGTCTCGAACTTGTTGGCCAGTGCCGGTTCGGCCGCGAGCAGCAGCGCCACGCACAGGCCGACAGACATCAGCAAGAACCACGTGGGCGGTGCGGCGAGTCGCGGTGGTGTCGGCATGGCGATTCACGATTGACCGGGTGTCATCTACCGGTATCGGCCGGCGGCCCGAATCATGAACCCGCCGGCCGGTGGGGTGTCGGCGGTTGTCGCACGAACAAAAAGGCCGTTCCTAGCGGAACGGCCGTCAACGGTACAGCTTTTCTGCGGCTTTCCCTGCCCTTTATCGCCCGATGCCCATGCCCTCGAGAAACGGTTGCTTCGACGTCAGCGTACGGCCGGAAGGGGCTGGCCGTGGTCCGGCCACCCGCTGTTGCAGCGCTGCAGGTTGCCGAAACGCTGCAGGCGCACCTCGCACGGCTGTACGACGGTGTGGTGTGCCGCACAGACCGGGCAGTCGTACCAGCTCTGGCGGACACCGCGATCGTCTATCGCGGCGGTCTGCTGCATGACGCTCTGGCACTGATGGCAACGCATTCGACCCCCTTGGACGCCCGCCGTCTGTCGGTCGCTGCCCTGTGGACGAAGCCGCGGCAGCCACACCTCAGCGAATGTGTGGGATTCTAGTCGAAAATGCCGTCGATGTACAACAAATTGTGGTTGATTTCGATCAAAACACAACATCTTGTGTCCGACCGTTTATCAGGCGCTAGGCGAACAATGCCCGATAAGGCCCTGAGCAGGGGGTGGTTTCGCTCTGCGATGGCCGGCCGCGGTGGCAACATCGGCCGGTCGAGTGCGCGACGATGCGGCGTGCGACGGAGCCGACCAATGGGTCGCACAGGCGCTGCAACGGCGTCGGCAGCCGGTCTGGACGAAGGTTAAGGCGGGCATGCCGGCGATCGGCATCGGCTCGCTGTCGCCGGCCTGCGCGGGTGATCTCGACGACCGCCGCGCAATCGGGCCGTCGCTACCGGTCATTGTCGGCGACGATGTTGTCGGCCGACGGGCCGATCGGTCGCGCGGGGATAGGTGTCGTCTCGCGGATCTTGACCGACGCCAGCGGTCCGCTGGGTGACCGGTGAGTGGTTGCGTTCCGCGTAGCCATCGACGACGCCGGCAGGCAACAGGCGCAGGTCGCGAGTGCACCGTCGCCGCATGCCGTGGAGTACGTCGCGGATGGCGGTGTCCCAACCGGCGATCGTGCCGGCAACGTCGAATTCGACGGCGAAGCGGCAGTCGGCGACGTGGACCTGAACACGTGGATCGTCAACCGGTACTCCACGAACCGGCGCGGTGATTCTTTGTCGGGCCTTGCCGATGGCGGCCGCAACCGTACCGACACCTGCGTGTCGCGATCGGCCGCGGTCCGTTTCGTTGCGCTGTCGTGGGGGTCGTTCCGCGTTAAACTTTCGTTGCCCGAATCACCGCATGTGCCGCGTATCGGCGACACCAGAACACGCCTGGCCGCTGTCGAGCGGGACGATAGCTAGTGGACCAGTGAGCGCGCCCCCGCTGCCCGACAATCTGACCTCGTACGATTTCCTGAAGTCGTTCGCGCTGATCACGATGGTCGCCGATCATGTCGGCGTCTACCTGTTCCCGGATGACGTCGGTTGGCGCATCGTCGGACGCATGTCGTTGCCGGTCTGGCTGTTCCTGATCGGCTACGCGCGTACCCGCGAGATTGGCGTGCCGCTGATTGGCTCCGCGATCCTGCTGCTGATCAGCAACGTCGTGTTCGGTGAACACGTCCTGCCGCTCAACATCCTGTTTACGATCGCATTGGCGCGCTTGGCAATCGACAACATCATGCAGCGAGCCGCGGAAGGCCGCGCGTCGATGGTTGTCGAGTTCGCGCTGCTCACGGTTGGCATGGTGCCGACGCTGATGCTGTTCGACTACGGCACCCATGCCCTGCTGTTCGCGATGCTCGGCTATCTCGTGCGACACCGCGAGCGCATCGGCTTTTCGGCCAGGCAGGTCGCCTACTTTGCAGGCGCCGCATCGCTGGTGCACGGTGCGACGCAGGCCTATCTGTTCGCTGCCGGGCCTGTGACCGCGCTAACGATGGTGGCAGCGGTCTCGTTGTCGGTCGCGTTGACGCTGCTTTTTCGCCCTGCCGAGCTGCCGACGTTGACTCGGCGCCTGCCATTCCTAGCGGCAGGCGTGCTCAAGCTGATGGGTCGGCATGCGCTGGTTCTATACGTCGTCCATTTGCTCGTATTGAAGGCACTGGCGGCCTGGCTGGTGTGGGATCGCGTCGACTGGTTCCGGTGGCGCTGGTTCCTTTTCGACTGAGTGCATCAAGCCTGTCGTCGGAGCGCGAGCATGCCGCGCACGCATAAAAGAAGGCCGGTCAATCCTGCACCGGCCTGAGAGACTACAGGAGGAAACCGGGGCGCCTAGGGCCAGTTCACACTACGTGAGACGTAGCGACGGAGGCCGTTTTTCTGGCCAACAAGGCGCTGCGAGCGCGATGTACCCGCCGTACATGAGCGAGCAGCAACGCCGTTGGGTAGGAAAACGGCCCCGTCCCTTCGGGTTGCGCCGCAAAATGTGCCATGCGGCGTTGCTCGTCGTTCATTTAGGCCCACTAAATGTCTCTCCTCGCGCCTTGCCTGGCGCATTTTGCGGCAGCAACGCTACGCCGCGCGTAGTGTGAACACGCCCTAGTCCCAGCTCAACGCGCCGCCTGTCTGGTACTCGGTGACGCGGGTCTCGAAGAAGTTCTTCTCTTTCTTCAGGTCGAGCACCTCGGACATCCACGGGAACGGGTTCGTGGCGCTCGGGTACTGTTCGGGCAGGCCGATCTGCGCACAGCGGCGGTTGGCGATGTACTGCAGGTACTCCTCGAACATCGGCGCGTTCAGTCCGAGGATGCCGCGCGGCATCGTGTCGTACGCGTACTGGGTCTCGAGCGATACCGCGTCGCGGATCATCTGCACGATCTCGGCCTTGAAGTCGTCACTCCACAGATGCGGGTTCTCGACCTTGATCTGGTTGATCACGTCGATGCCGAAGTTCATGTGCATCGACTCGTCGCGCAGGATGTACTGGAACTGCTCGGCGGTACCGGTCATCTTGTTGCGTCGGCCCATGCTGAGGATCTGCGTGAAGCCGACGCAACAAGATGACTGGTACCGCCGAGCAGTTCCAGTACATCCTGCGCGAGGAGTCGATGCACATGAACTTCGGCATCGACGTGATCAACCAGATCAAGGTCGAGAACCCGCA
>JASJCU010000116.1 GCA_030065815.1 Gammaproteobacteria bacterium
CAACCAGGATCGGCCAGTGCCCGTAAGCGTGGCCCATGCCTTCCTCGCCGCCCATATACTTGGCCTGCTGGTTGAGGCCCAGCGCGAGGGAGCCCACAGTGTTGACCGGGCGGCATCGACCCGCGAGTTTCACGTGAGACTGGCCGGGACACACGAACGGATCGCGCTGCCACACGTGGCCGTGCAGGACGTAGGTACCGTCACGATCCGCCGACGCGCCGTTGAGCACGTGCATACGGGTGTCGAACTCAGCAACGTTCGGACCACTCGGGTTTGCGGTCGCCCGGAACACCGGGGTCACCGGATCGCCCAGTTCACTGACACCCGGAATCATCGGGATCGTGTTGGGCTCTGCCGCGACCAGGTCGTTGGCGTACATCACGTGCGCGTTCGGAACCGCACCGAAGCTGTTAGGCGTACCGGCGTTGCCAAACGGCGCATCCGGCGGCAGCTTGAAGCGGAACCACGACGGCTCCATGCCATAGTTGAAGCCGGCATGGCCACTGTCCTCGGCGCCCTCGCGGCCCAACTCGTTCTGGTGGATGTTGCGGATTGCCAGGCCATCCTTCCAGCGCAGGTTGGTGATCTTGTGACCGATCAACAAGGTCTCGCGATAGGTACCGCCAGAGCCCGCGCCCCGCTTCGGTGATGTCACCGTCACCTGGGCACGCGTCTTGCGGGTCTGGGCATTGCGGCCCTGACCGTCCGGCACCTTGTCGAGCTGGCCGATGCGCTTCGGATACTTCGCGCCTCGCGGCTCGATCACCAGTGCACCGAACAGACCCTTCTGCGGCTGCTTGACACGGTCGGTCGACACCAGGTTGGTACCACCGAACTCGACCGGTTTCGCGAGCAGCTCGACGAAGCGGGCGTTGCGCGCGCGACGTCCGAGGAGGTTGTCCTCTTCCATCCAACGCTCGACCAGCGAACCGGCATACCAGCGGTAGGTCTTGTTCTTGCCAGGTGCGACTGGACCGGCAGCCCCCGGACGGTTCTTACCGACCAGGACACCGTCATCGCGGCTGGCGTCGTACTCGACCAGCTGGGCATGCAGGCCGACATGGGTCGACGGCCGGATCAGGTTGTTGTTGAAGAAGTGCATCTCCGGCTCACGCACGTTGCGGTTCAGGTCGCGGTTGACCACCCACATCATGTCCTGCCAGCCGGCCAGGTCCGGTGCCTTTTTCGGCAGCCGGTTGTGCAGCGTGACCTCGATGCAGTCGCCGGCATTGGCACGCAGCACGACAGGCTCGACCGGGGCGTTGCCCCTGAGCACGACCGGGCAACGCGGGTCGCCTTTGCCATGACGGTTACACATGTTGGTCTGGCGCTGGTTCTGCGGCACCGCCTTCAGGTCGTCGAGGTAGACGTACATCATCGCGGTCGGGTCGTTCAGCGGACCGGCGCCACCCAACAGCGTGGTCTGCTCGGCGCCCTCGCCGACCGTGACCGTCGGTACCACGGTACCACGGCGGTTGTAGATCAGCGTGCCACCGGTCGGATCGAGCGTGCTACCGACGTTGTCGCCGATGCCGTCACCGTCGGAGTCACCGCCGACCACGCGGCCGGCGATCCTGACCTGGTTGTTGGCCGGTATCGTCACGCCCAGCCTGTTCGGCAGGACGTCGTTGGCCAGCACGGCGACCACGTCGTACTTGGTGACGCGGGCCTTGATCGGGCAGACGCCCTTGAACTCATGCTGGTTGGTGACGATGACCTTGCTGCCCTTGCCCTGCTGCGGGTTGTCCGGCAGCTGGTAGAGGTCCTGACGGGCATAGCCGTAGGTCCGCAACAGGCCCCACGAACCCGACCAGAAGCCGTCGCGGGTCGCATCGGTGGCGTACAGGTAGTCCACGGTGTTGCCGCGCTGGCCCGGATCGGGGTTGAGCGGCGTCTGCAGCGCGAACTGCTCGGAGATACCGTGCGACTGGAAGTTACGCCAGCCGGAGTTCGGCGATGCACCGAAGCCGGAGCCGTTGGACAGCCACTTGAGGCCGTGCACCGTGGTCTGGTGCTGCTCCTCGGTCGCGCCGACCTGGATCTTGATCTTCACGTGGTCACGCTCGTACGCACGCATGATCGGGGTGAAGGGGTCGCCCCGACGGCGGTCGCAGTTGATCAAGTCGCCGGTGTTGCGGGCGAAATTGGTGACCTTCCGGCCTTCATCATCATCGTCGCGGTCTTCATTGTCGCCACGGCAGTACGGGGCGTTGCGATAACCGCGCGGCGTGTTGCCGAAGCGCGAGTTCAGGGCCGCGATCCTGCGGTCGGTACGGCTCTGCAGTGCGAACGCGAGGTCGCCCGCCTTGCCGTTGGCCTGGCTGCCGCGCCGGCCGTCCGGTCCCATCTTGTTGGGATCGAACACGCGCAGTGCGACCGGCTCGTTGCGGTAGTTGACGACGAACATCGAGCTGTGGCTGATGTTGATCGCCTCGGCGCACGGCCGCGGCACGTTCGGGTCGTTGTTGCCGAGCGGACCCGGGCAACCACCCTCTGCCGTGACGATGTCCGGGAAGACCTGCGCCTCGAGCTTCAGCGGCGGGTTGACCGTACGCTTCCACGTGTCGGTCAGGTCGTCGGCGAACGCCGTCGTGACATCGAACGGGTTCGGCTGCCGGATGACGGTCTTCACCGGTACGCCGTTCGGATCGGCACCGACATAGGTACCGGCCTCGTAGGCGTGCTGGAAGTCGCTCATCTCGAAGTAGAACTCACGATGCGACAGGATGTCCTCCGAACGCACGTTGGAGCCGAAGGTCGGTCCGGCCGGCGGCAGGATCGCTGCCTGCCAGGTCGTCGGGCCACCGTCGTGACGCGTGTTCAGCGGAACACCGCTCTCGTTGTGGACCCAGGTCGAACCCGCCGGCTCGGCCAGGATGGTCGAGTACAGGCCGATCTGCTGGAAGGTCGACGGACCGTAGTGGTCGTGCGAGAACGTCAGGCCGAGGCCACGATCGACGCCCTTCACGTTGACGATCGGGTCGACCAGGATGCGCTGGATCGTCGTGCGCGCACCGAGGTGGTCCTGACCGAGCACGCCCGTGCCGAAGAACGGGTGCGGCTGCGCGACCAGGTGGGTCAGGCCGGCCGGCGTACCGCCCGGGTCACCCGTGTCGATGGTCGCCACCGGGGTCAGGTCGCTGACATCGAATACCGTGCCTGCAGCCTGCAGTACCGCGGCCAGCTCCGGGTGCACCTTGCCGGCGAAGCCGAGCTTGGTGGCGGCCTCGATCAGCGTGCCGTTGAAGCCCGCGATCTCGTTGTAGTGGTTGATCGCGGTGATGCGCTCCTGGACCATGCCGGGGGCGAGCGTGCCGTCCTCGTAGTTCCAGCCGTTGGCGGCACCGTCGCCGGTGGTCAGGTCCCACTTCGGCAGGTGGATGTGCTGACCGATGATGTCGGTCGGCGTGCGTACCTGGAAGTCGTCGAGTTCGTACTCTTTCGGCACCAGGTTGGCGTGCAGGATCTTACCGCAGTCGAACGTGTTGAAACGCATGACCAGCGGCTCCGGCGGACGCTGCTTGGCGATGGTCGGCGCTACGTCCTCCCACAGCGCGATGATGCGCTCCTGCGAGTAGTGGTAACCGACCTTGTTGAACACCGCGTCGATCTGCACGTTGGCGATCTTGTAGGTACGCGGGTTGTTGGCGTCGAAGCCCGAGCTGCCCTTGGTGCGCAGCGTGGCCGGGTTGCCGTCGCCATCGAACCAGCGACCGATCTTGTCCGAGCGCAGCGGATGACCGCGGTCGTCGATACACGGGTCGTTGTACGGCGAGCCCGGTACCGGATCGGCACCGTTGAGGACGAACACGCCCGGTGTCGCAGCGCCACTCAGGTTGTTGGCGTAGCTGGGACGCTCACGCACGGCGTTGTAGGCCATGCTGACCTTCTCCATCGCGGTACCGGTCTCGGGGAAGAACACCGGCTGCGCGATCTCGACCTCTTTGGCGAAGTCGAGGCGGCTGTTGGTGTCCAGCGTGAACGAGCCGGACGAGTAGCCGAGGATGTTGTTACGCGGCAGGCCGCCATCCCAACCGCCGGCCAGTGCCGGGTTGAAGCCGTTCGCGACGGCGCCCTTCTCGGTCAGCATGTCGAGCGGCGGGGTCGGCATGCGGTGGCCGACGGTGCCCTTCGGACAGTTGTTCGCGGTCGCGTTCGGCACGCCGCACTCGTTACCGGCGAGCCAGAACGGGAAGCCCGGGCTGACGTCGTCGGCGGTGCCGAGGATGCCGTCGATACCGGCCACGGCCGCGTAGTCAACGACTGCCTGGCTGGAGTCCGGCGTCGGGTTGGTCGGATCCGGCGGTGTCCGGCCGCCGACCAGCGAGTAGTTGCCGCGGTCGACCGCGACGACATGGACCGGTGCCGGCATCAGCGGCATGGCCTTGCCGGGCATCGGCACGATAGCCGGGATCGGCACGCCGTCCGGCAGCTCGCCGTCCGGCAGCGCACGCGTGCCGGCCATCGGCTGGCCGCTGCGCAGCGCGTAGTCGGGGATACCGTTGTTGTCGGCGTCACCGGCGTGGAAACCGGGCTCGTCCGGCGTACCGCCCGAGACGGCCAGCACGCTGCCCTTCTCGAACGTGTCCTGGATACGGATGTGATACCACATGCCCTGCGCGAAGTGCGGGTAGAAGTGGCAGTGGAAGATCGCGTCACCGGCGGTCTTGTTACGGTTGCCTACGCCACCGAAGACCAGCTCGTAGGTGTGACCCGAACCGGGCATGATCTCCTGGGCATCCAGGTAGTTGCCGTTGTCGTCGTTCGGGTTGAACAGCCACTGGTGGTTGTGCAGGTGGAAGATGTGCTGCTCGAACGCACCGACGTGGGTGTTACGGAACTTGGCGAAGTCACCGGTGTACGAGTGGTGGACGTTGCTCGGGTCTTCCTGGTACAGCGCGTAGTTGCCCGGGATCGGGCCGTTGGCCAGGCCGGGATTACGCCAGCAGGAATTCGGGTCAGTGGGGCCGGCCGCGATGTTGCGCGGGCTACAGGCCTCGATGCCGGTGTTGGCCGGGTAGTTGACCAGCAGGCCGGGGTCACCAACGGTCTGCGACGCGAGGAAGAATTCCTCGTAGGCACAGCCGGCACAGTCGTGCATCGGGCCGGTGCGCAGGCGGTTGGAGATGATCTCGGAGCCGATACCGCCGGAGCCGAAGTTGATCATGAACTGATCCTTGACGCCGGCCAGCGTGTAGTTGAGCACCGGGTCGCTGTACCACAGCGGGAACACCTGGGAGTTGGTCTGCTCGTCGTGGAACACCGACGAGAACTCGCGGAACGGCTCGAGGCGGTTCGGCAGCGACGGGTTGTTCTTGCCGACGCTCTCCAGCGGGTAGGTCGACGGCGGGAACGTGCCGTCGGCGTTCGGGCCGGCGATGATCGCGTTGATGTCGCTGTGCACGAGCTCGTTGCCCGCGGTCAGCATGTTCAGCACCGGCAGACCGGCCTTGCCCTCGACGATCCACGGATCGACGTTCGGGTACAGGGCCTCGTAGTCGAGGATCGGCTGGCCGAGGTCGGTGTGGCACAGGCCGGCCTTCTCGACTTCGCCGACCGCGCACGGCGCCGCCTTGGTCGCCAGACGCATCTCTTCTTCGGTGACCTGGCTGCGGTACATGCGCGCGCCGACCGGCTGGACGTTCAGCTGGGCGAACATGCCGATGCCGAGGTTGCCGCTGCTCTGCTCGGAGCCGATGGTCGAACCGTAGCTGTTGACCACGAACGCACCCTCGTGCGGCGTGAACAGCTTGTAGGTGATCTCGCCGTCGGGCGGCACCAGGCCGCTGCCACAGGCAGGCTGGGCGCCCAGGACGTTGTCGATGCCGATACCGGCGCCGGGGTTGACGCCGACGGCACTGCCGTCGTCCGACATCTGCTCGCGCACCTCGACGCCCGTGGCGTGGAAGCCGGCGCAGCGGTCAGCGACCTGGTCGTCGTTGAACAGGCCGTTGTTGGCGAGGTCGGGGTTGCGCTGCTGCGCCTGGTTCGGGTTCGGCTTAACGTCAAGCCAGTTCGTGAACTTGACGTCCAGGCAGGAACCGGCGACCGAGCGCACGATCAGCGGGCGCGGACGCTTGTCCGGGCGCAGCATGACGTTGCCGGCGCGGCAGCTGCCGCCGGCCGTACACGGCAGGCCAGGCTCGAGGATGCCGTTGACGTTGATCGCCTCGACGACATCGCGCTTCAGCGCATAGGTTATCCAGTTCGGGTTCTGTGCCCCGAGGCGGTTGAAGACGGTTGGATTGTCCAGCACCACCACGTCAGCAGTGATGGTGTTGGTGCAGTTGGCCGCCAATGCGCTGCCGGGTATGAAGGCCCAGCACAACGCAGCGGACGACGCAATCAACCCCAACAGGCGACGGCCGCGCCGCGGCGGTGCCGTGGCCGGTGCTGCCGTTGGTGGCTGGCAGGTCTTGGTGTCCATAAGTGCTCCTCGACTTTTGTTTATCACCCTGCTCGGCAACGGTGGGGCTGTAACTCTCTTAACAGCGCCCTTGGACGGCTGAGTTGCCGAGCCTGGCTGACCGAACTCCCCGGGATCGCACGCGCAC
Organism: Gammaproteobacteria bacterium; assembly: GCA_030065815.1. Lineage (GTDB taxonomy): Bacteria > Pseudomonadota > Gammaproteobacteria > Chromatiales > Chromatiaceae > Thiosocius. Next base: position 6,555 of record JASJCU010000116.1, read on the forward strand.
GCGACGCGCACAGAAATGCCCGTAGCGCGAAATTTGGCAAGAAGCGTGAGGGAATTGAACGGTACGGGAGACGGGTTCGGTCTTGCCCGTTCGGGCAGCGCGCCGGGCCGCGGCCGCGGCGCGGGTCGCGCACTTCAGAACACGTCGATGACGCGGTTAGTGCGCCAGGCGGCGATTCCCGGATACGGGAATGGTCTGCGCCCGTGCCCGGCCGCCGGCGACGGCCCGCGGATTCGGCCCAAGCGCATGTCGGCGCGGGCATTTTGTCGGTTTGGTGGCCAGCCCCGGTGGTGCCCCGCGGCGTCCGATGGCGCACGCGGTTCCCGCGAGGGGCCGCCGCGAGGCGTCGATTCCCATATCCAGGAAAACGGTAGCCTTTTGTTTTGAAAGGTTATTTGGCCGGAGGTCGGGGAGAAGCGCAGGCTCCCTAGTGACCCGAACCGGGTCGCTGCCTGTGGATAAACGCCGAATACCTGATCCTTGGTCCAGGAGTCGATGTGCACCAAAGTCCAGCAACCCTACTGGACGTTCGCGCTAGACCCGGTTTGTCTAGGTCGTCCGTTCATTGTCGGACGGCGTGGCCAATCCGAGAAGCCCGTTCCTGGACTGGGAAATGCGTGCCGTCTACGGCCGCTTTCCTGGCCCCAGAGGGCCTTGGCACGCTGGACACATCGCGGCCGGGCGGTGTGTCACGGGGACGAGAACCGGTCTTCTTGAGGTATCACGCCGCGTCCGTTCAGGACATGGAACGCCGATGTCGCGAAAAGTTCCCACACACCGTGACCGCAGCGCCGCCGCCGTTGCCGATCGCGCGGCGACCCGCCCTAGCGCGGCAGCTCGAACGCGCCGTCGCCCGGTTGCGGCGCCGGCGGCGCCCGGCGCGCGCCACTGCTCGGCCTGCCGATGACCCGTATCACGTCACCCTGGTCGACGGCCCGGACGCCGGCGATCTTGACGACCATTTCCAGGGCCTCGTCCCACGGCACATCGACGAGACGCAGCGTCAGTCGGCCCTCGACCGGCGGGTCGGCGATGATGCGCCGCCCGGCGACCTCGGCGATGCGCGCCAACACCTCGCCGATCGCGACGTCGTCGGCGATCAGCGTCGCGCGCCCGACCGTCGGCGCGGAACCCTGCCCGGCCGCTGGCGTCGGCGTCTGCGCGACGTCCGGCCCGGTCGCGGTCGTCGGCGACGCGGCGGCCGCTGCAACGCCGTCCGCCGGCGGCGGCGACGCATCCGGCAGCCGGGCGCGGGGCGGCGCGGTCGGCGTGGCGAGCGGCGTCGCTGTCGGCTCCGTTGCGACCGTCGGCGGCGTTGTCGTTGGAGCCGTTGTCGTTGGAGGCGTTGCCGATGGAGGCGTTGCCGAGGGAGACGCTGTCGGTGGCGCGGGCGTCGGCGTTGGCATTGGCAATATCGGCGCCGTCGTCGACACCGCTGTCGACGCCGCCAACGGCAACGGCGCCGTGGTCACTGCGGGCAACGCGATCGCTGTCCGTGACGAAGCCGCCGCGGCTGTCGATTCCAGCAATGGCACCGTCGGCGCGGACGCCGGCGCTGTTGCTGTTGTTGCTGCCGTTGCTGCCGCTGCTGCCGCTGCTACCGTTGCTGCCGTTGTTGCCGTCGCTGCTGTTGTTGCTGCCGTCGGCGATCGCGCCGGCGCGCGCCGTGTCGTTGTCGGAGTCGTTGCCGTTGTCGCTGTCGTTGTCGGAGCCGTTGCCCGAGTCGTTGTCGACGCCGTTACCGGAGCCGTTTTCGTTGACGTTGTCGGTGGCTGTGTCGATGCCGGTGTCGATCGTGCCGTCACTGTCGCCGCGACAGCCGGTTGCGGTGTCGCCAACGGTAGCGTTGCAGCAGGCGCTGCCGCTTTCGCCGGCGCGGCTGGTTTCGATATCCCAAGACGTGGTGACGTCGCGGTTGCCGACCGTGAGCGTGTGGCAACTCGCGGTGGTGACGCCGGTCGTGGCGTTGTCGCCGGCGCGGTCGGCGTCGGTGATGCGTCTGCCGTCGTTGTGGGCGTCGCCGACGGTCGCGGTAACGCAGCGGGTGAAGGCCGTACGACGCCCCGGCCAGTGCGGTCAACCGCATCCCAGTCGACGACGACGCGCCCGGCGTCGCGTGCGACCGTGTAGCGCGGCAGCCGCTCGCGCGCGGCATCCAGCACGACGCGCGTCTTGTCCGCGTCGGTGGCCACCCGCAGGCGCGAGAAGCCATCGGTCAGCGCCGTGTTGCGCAGCGGACGGTCGATGCGCGTGTCGTACAGGTCGATCACCAGGCGCGGCGGCGAGCGCAACGCGAAATACTTGACGTCGGTGATGTCGTCCGCGCCCTGCAGGACGATGCGCGAACCGTCGATTTCGACCGACAGCGGATTGGCGGCCGCTGCGATGCCACAGCCAGCGAGCGCGACGATCACGAGCACGATGCGGGTCATTAAGGTATCCCTGGTTGGCCAACAGCGGCGGTCTTCGATCGGATCCCCTGCGACCGGCCCACGGTCGCGTCGTCGCCTGGCGGTGATGCGGCGCACGGCGCGTGCCGCGAATGCCCCAAAACCGTGCGTACCGGCCGCTACGCACCGGGCAGCCCGCAGGGTCGGCGGCCGCGCTGCCGTGTTCGCCACGACACGCGCGTGGATGCCCGCACCCTGTCGCCAATCTGCCATTGAACGGCAACCAATACAGACTAGACTTCGACGAGTCAGCGTCGGATTCGCGGCGACGGGTACTCGTCGTGTCGTGGCCCCGGATCCGCCGAGCGACGCACGATAACTTTCAAAAACCGTTGTCTGGGGAGAATAACGATGCCGATTGTCGCACAACTCACACGTTACATCAGAGGCTTGGCGCTCGTCGCCCTGTTCGCCACGGTGCTGGTTGGCCATGCCGGGGCCACCGTGCTCAACTTGAGCGCGACGCTCGACGGCGCCCAGGCCAATGCCGGTGCCGGTACCGGTTCAGCGGCCACCGGGTTCGCCAGCGTCCAGTTCGATACGGTCAGCGAGGAAATCAGTGTCGACCTGTCGGTGCAGGGCATCACGCTGGCCGAGCTGCTGGGCGTCGCGGCCAATACGACGCCGGTGCACATCCACCTCGGCCCGCCCGGACAGAATGGCGGCATCGTCTGGGATCTCGGCTTCTACGCGACCTTTGTCGCCGACGGCAGCGGCTTCATTGCGACGGCCAACGATATTCCCTATGAGGTCATGCAGGGGGCGCTGACCTCGCCGTTGTCGGTCACGCAGTTCCAACAGGCGCTGCGCGACGGCAACACCTACATCAATATCCACACCACCACCTTCCCCGGCGGCGAGATCCGCGGACAGGTACTGCTGCCGGTCGCGACGACCAGCTGGTTGCTCGGCGCCGGTGCGCTCGGCCTCGTCGTGACTGCCCGTCAGCGGCGCCGCACCGCCTGATCGATCGGATCGCGCCAACCGGCCCGGTTGGCGTTCGACGTGCTGCCACGGATCCGGCGGCACGCCGGTCGGTATCGCCGCCGGCCGACGCACTCCAACTATACGAACGCCACGCGCCGCAGCGCGCGTTTCGCGACCGCTGCGCCGTTCGGCGCGACCGCGCGTCGCACCCCGCGATGCATCAGGCCGACACCGGCACGCGCCGGCGTGCGGCGCCGCCGCGCCCGGTACGCTGGCATCAATGGAATTGGCGTGACCCCGCCTGTAGCGCGGCAGGCGATGCCGTGCCGGAGTGATTGGGCGACCGGCGGCGGCTACGCGCTGCTCGCGCCGAAGCGTGTCTCGAGGTCGGCGAGGATCGCGTCCTTGTCGGCGTACAGTGCCTCGCTCGCCATCGGCAGGAAGATCTGTTCTTCCTTCTCGTGGTGTCGGGCGAGCGTACGGAACAGCATCGCCAGGTCATCGGCAACGCTGGCGGGTATGTCGTCCTCGAGCTGCTTCGCGACGTGGCGGAACAGACGGAAGATCTGCACGTGGTCGGACTTCAGCGCCTCGGTGGGCTCGGCCGGCGCCCCCGGGTGCGCCTCGTAGGCGGGGAACAGGATTTGCTCCTCGATCGCGACATGCGACTCGTAGGCGACCAACAGCTGCTCAACGAGGCCCTTGACGATCTCCCAGTCGCCCGCATCGCTGGCCGTGCGGCATTGGTACACCAGGGATTCGAACTTCCTATGATCGTGATACAGCCAGTTCATGCGACATCTCCTCTGCAGGTCCCGGTTGTGCGCCCGGGTCGCTGCCGAAAACCGAAAACCGCCCAGCCGGGTTCCCACCGTCCGGTCGAGCAGTCTCTACGGATCGCGACGGCAAGCGATACGCGACCCGAACATAAACCTAGATTATAGTGGAGAATCGCACCGTTGACCCCTAAGTACGGCAGGGTATGGGGCAACGTCCGCACGCGGCATAATTCGCCGGCGTTGACCGGGTCCGCGGGCGCGGCGGCATGACGTCGCGCGCTACGCCGGCCGGACCGGAGTGCAGTTGGCCTGCCCCGACCCCGGCAGCCGATCGCAGACAACGCGGATCGTCCGTGGACGACCGACAGACACACAGGAGTGCCTGAGACATGAAACCCTCGCTGCTCGCCTTCGTCATCGTGGTCCCGCTGCTGACCGCCTGCGCCACTACCAGCAAACAGGCGAGCTGGACAAACCCGGCACACGCCGGTCAGAAGATCAGTTCGGTGTTCATCATCGGTGCCGCGCGCAACGACCTGACGCGCCGGCTGTTCGAGGACGAGCTGGCACGGCGGCTGACGGCCTCCGGCGTCAGGGCCATGACCAGCTACCAGCGGCTCGACCTCGCTGCGCTCGACGACAAGCAGGCCGCGGTCGCCAAGGTCAGGCAACTCGGGGCGGACAGTGTGATCTTCGCCCGCGCCGTTGGCGAACGCGACGAGCAGGTCATCACCCCCGGCTTTACCCGGGTGCTGGGCTCGCCGTACACGCCGCGGCACTCCGACACCCACTGGCACGACTACTATCGCAACACCTACTCGGTGGTCAGCCGGCCCCCGACCGTGACCAACCTGCGCGTCGCCACCGTCGAGACCAATCTCTACAACGCCGACGGCGACATGGTCTGGTCGATGCGGACCGACACGACGACCGCGTCCGGCGAGGTGTCGGAGAAGGCGATCACCGAGTTCGTCGACATCGTCGTCAAGGACCTCGCGGCCAACGGGCTGCTGTAGGGCGCTAGGCGGGCGGGTCGGACAGCCGCGCGAATCGTTCGGCCAGGTCCTGCTGTTGGTCGGCGGGGACCGGTCCGACGCACAGGTACTCG
>JASJCU010000117.1 GCA_030065815.1 Gammaproteobacteria bacterium
CTGGCCCTGGTAGTCGGAATCGATCAGGCCGACCAGATTGCCGAGCACGATGCCGTGTTTGTGGCCGAGCCCGGAACGCGGCAGGATCACCGCCGCGAGCGCCGGATCGGCGATGTGGATCGCGATCCCGGTCGGGATCAGCTCGGTCTGTCCGGGCGCCAGCTCGAGCGGCACGTCGAGCATCGCGCGCAGGTCCATGCCTGCCGACCCGTCGGTCGCGTAGTCCGGCAGCGGAAACGCGTCGCCGAGGCGTCTATCGAGGATCTTCAGCTGCAGTCTGTGCATCGAATCGTTCCACTATCAATTCCACCAAACCGCTTGCCAGCTGGCGCTTCGACTGACTTGGCAACGCGACGCTGCCGCCCGGCCAGATCACCAGCAGGGCATTGTCGTCGGCCTCGAAACCCTGCGACACGCCCACCTGGTTAGCGGCAATCATGTCCAGCCCCTTAGCGCGCAGTTTGCCCTCGGCATAGGCCGCGACATCGTGCGTCTCGGCGGCAAAACCGACGCAGAACGGGCGCTGCGCCAGCGCCGCGACGTCGCTGAGGATATCCGGGTTACGCACCAGGTCGACACGCAGCGTCTCGCTGTCGCCCTTTTTCAGTTTTTGTGCCGCGACCGTGGCCGGCCGGTAATCCGCGACCGCCGCGCAGGCGATGAAGATGTCGGCGTCGCGCACTGCCGCGAACACCGCGGCATGCATGTCCTGCGCGCTGTCGACGTCGATCCGGCGGACACCGGCCGGTGTCGCCAGTGCCACCGGCCCGGCGACGAGGGTCACGTCGGCGCCCTGCGCGACCAGCGCCTCGGCGATCGCGAAACCCATCTTGCCCGAGCTGCGGTTGCCGAGAAAACGCACCGGGTCGAGGGCCTCGCGTGTCGGTCCGGCGGTCAACACGACGCGCCGGCCGGTCAGGCGGCCGTCGGCGAAGAACTCGCGCACCCGCGCATGGATCGCCGCCGGTTCGAGCATGCGTCCGGGCCCGCTGTCGCCGCAGGCCTGCTCGCCGTCGTCCGGACCGAGCAACTCGACGCCGCGCGCCTGCAGGGTCTGGGCATTGGCCCGGGTCGCCGGATGCCGCCACATCGCCTGGTTCATCGCCGGCGCGGCCAGCAGCGGGGCGGTGCTGGCGAGGCACAGCGTCGTCAACAGGTCATGTGCCGCACCGGCCGCGGCATTGGCGAGGAAATCGGCCGTGGCCGGCGCGACCAGCACCAGTTCGGCCCAGCGCGCCAGCTCGATGTGCCCCATCGCCGCCTCGTGCGCCGGGTCGAACAGGCTGTCGCGCACGACCTCGCCGGTGATCGCCTGCAGCGTCAGCGGACCGATGAACTCGCCGGCCGACGGCGTCATGACGACGCGCACCTGGGCCCCGTCCTTGATCAGCAAGCGGGCCAGTTCGGCCGCCTTGTACGCGGCGATGCCGGCGGTGATACCGAGCAGGATCCGTCGTCCGCGCAGGGGCTGCATCGACAGGCGTCTTCCTTAATTTAATTCGCGTGTTTGGGCGCAAGGGTACCCGACAGCACCGCGCCGGCAAAGCGGACTTTGCCGGTGGTCGCGCGATCCGCTAGGCTTGGCGCCGGTCACCGACGACGACCGGCGCTTCACGGAGGAGGCAGCAGCATGGCTATTCGGGACTGGCCGGCCGGCGAACGCCCGCGCGAACGTCTGCTCGCCGACGGGCCGGCGGCGCTCAGCGACGCCGAGCTGCTGGCGATCTTCCTGCGTACCGGCATCGCCGGCCGCAGCGCCGTCGACCTGGCGCGCGACCTGCTGGGACAATTCGGCAGCCTGCGCGCGCTGCTCGCGGCGTCGCACGGCGAATTCTGCGCCGCGCCCGGTCTCGGCGACGCCAAGTTCGCACTGCTGCAGGCGGTGCTCGAGATGGGCCGGCGCCACCTCGCCGAGCAACTGACGCGCGGCGCGGCGCTGGCCGATCCACAACAGACCGAGGACTTCCTGCGCGCGCGTCTGCGCGACAGCCCCTACGAGGTGTTCGGCGCGCTGTTCCTCGACAATCGCCATCGCGTGCTGGCGTTCGAGGAGCTGTTCCGTGGCACCATCGACGGCGCCAGCGTGCACCCGCGCGAGGTCGTGCGGCGCGCACTGGCACACAACGCCGCGGCGTTGATCCTGTGCCACAACCACCCGTCCGGCGTCGCCGAACCGAGCGCCGCCGACCGCCGCATCACCGAGCGCCTGCGCGCGGCCCTCGATCTGATCGACGTGCGCGTCCTCGACCACCTGATCGTCGGCGACGGCGCCTGCTGCTCGCTGGCCCGGCACGGCATGCTGTAGCCCCGGCGGCGCTTGACCGTGGCCGTGCGTTCGGGTATAAATTGCGGCCTTTCCGTCGACCTGAACGGGCCGACGCGGTTGAAATCACAGGATTTTTCGAGGCTCTCAACGATGTCCAAAGTGTGCCAGGTCACGGGCAAACGGCCGCTCTCCGGCAACAACGTCTCGCACTCGCACCGCAAGACCCGCCGTCGCTTCCTGCCGAATCTGCACTATCACCGCTTCTGGGTGGAGAGCGAGCAGCGTTTCGTCCGTCTGCGCGTCTCGGCCGCCGGCATGCGCGTCATTGACAAGAAGGGCATCGACACCGTGCTCAACGAGCTGCGCGAGCGCGGCGAAAAAGTCTGAGGAGCTGCAACCATGGCCAAAGCCGTCCGCGAAAAGATCCGCCTGAATTCGAGTGCAGGCACCGGTCACTTCTACACGACGACCAAGAACAAGAAGACCATGACCGGCAAGATGGAGATCAAGAAGTTCGACCCGGTCGTGCGCAAGCACGTCATGTACAAGGAAGGCAAGATCAAGTAGGCGCCGATCACAGGCACAAAAAAACCGCCACTCGGCGGTTTTTTTGTGCCCGTGCCGGGCCGGCCGGCGCGAGCGTCAGGTCAGCGCAGCGCCGGCCGGTAGCTGCGCAGACTGCGCGCGAAGTCCTCGAGCGCCTGGATGCCGCTGCTCTCGGCGTCACGGCACCACTGCTGCAGCGCACCGAGCAGGGCCTCCTGGCTCGACGCCGTGCGCTCCCAGACCTGTTGCAGCTGCTGGCGCATGCTGTGCACCGTCGCCAGCACCTGGCTGCGTTCGAGTACGTCGTGCAGGCGCTGCCGGCTGTTCGCATCGAGCAGCGCCTCGTCGCGCACCAGCAGCCGCCGCACCTGGCGCGCCAGCCGCCGGCAGTCGCGCTCACTCTGGCACAGCTCGGCGTCGGCGACCGGCTTGATGACGTCGCGCGCGTAGTTGGCCAGCACGTACATGCGGTGCACGACCACGGCCTTGACCGTGTCCATGTCGATCACGCTGTTGCCGAGGTCCATGGCCGGCCGTCGCGCGACCCGCCGCACCCGCGCCAGGCGCAGGATCTCGAACAGCCGGATGTACATCCAGCCGATGTCGAACTCCCACCAGCGCGACGACAGCTTCGCCGAGCTCGGGAAGGCATGGTGGTTGTTGTGCAGCTCCTCACCGCCGATCAGGATGCCCCACGGTGCGATGTTGGTGGCAGCGTCCGGTGACTGGTAGTTGCGGTACCCCCAGAAGTGGCCGACGCCGTTGATCACGCCGGCGGCGAAGAACGGGATCCAGATCATCTGCACCGCCCACAGGGCGATGCCGGGGATGCCGAACAGCACGAAATCGATGACCAGCATCAGGCTGACGCCGTGGAAATTGAAGCGCGAGTAGAGGTTGCGCTCGATCCAGTCGTCCGGCGTGCCGTGCGCGTAGCGGTCGACGAGTGCCGGCTGCGCGGCCGCGTCGCGGTACAGCTCGGCGCCCTCCCACAGGACCTTGCGCAGACCGAGGATCTGCGGGCTGTGCGGGTCTTCCGGTGTCTCGCAGCGCGCGTGATGGCGGCGGTGGATGCCGACCCACTCGCGGGTGACCATGCCGGTGGTCAGCCACAGCCAGAAGCGGAAGAAATGCGCCAGCAGCGGGTGCATGTCGAGCGCCCGATGCGCCTGGCAGCGGTGCAGGTACACGGTCACGGCGACGATGGTCACGTGGGTCAGCGCCAGCGCGACGAGCACCAGCTGCCACCAGGAGAGATCAAGCAGGCCATTTAGCATCGGGTGTATCCCCACGGGATGTCGGAGTTGCCGCGCGGTGTCCCCCACCGGACCCGGCGATCGGTTTACTGGATGATAACGCGTGCCGCGACCGCGTGCGCCGATCGCGGCGCTCAGCGGCTCAGCAGCAGGTTACCGACCCTATCGACCCGCAATCGCCAGCCGGGTTCAATCCAGGTCGTCGAGACGCGCTCGTGGACCAGTGCCGGACCGGCGATCTCCTGCCCGGCCACCAGGCGGTCGCGATCGAACCGCGCGACCGGGCCGTCGACCCCGGCCAGCGACGCGTCCCCTAGCGGCGCCGCGGGCGGAGCCGCCGGCAGCCCGGGCAGGCGCAGCGCCGCGGCCGGTCCGCGCACCTGGACGCGCAGATTGACCAGCTCCACGGGCAGGTCGAGGCGGTGGCCGTAGCGGCTCTCGTGCAGTGCGTGGAACGCCGCGGCGCTCGCCGTGACGCCCTGCCACGGCAGGTTCAGCGTGTACGACTGCCCCGGGTAGCGCAGGTCGGCCGAGCGTCGCGCCTCGCACGCCGCAGCGGCGAAGCCTTCGTCGGCGAGCGCGGCCAGGCCGGCGGCCTGCAGCGTGGCGAAGTCGGCGTCGAGGTCGGCCTCGGCGACGGCATCGAGCAGCGCGATGCGGGTCCGCGACAGCTGCCGCCCAGGGCGCGCGACCAGCATGCCGAGCGCCGACAGCACGCCGCCGTGCAACGGCACGATGGCCTCGTGCATGTCGAGCAGGCCGGCCAGTGCGCAGACGTGCAGGCCGCCGGCGCCGCCGAACGACACCAGCACGTGCTCGCGCGGGTCGGCACCGCGCTTGATCGAGATCGCGCGCAACGCCTGGGCCATGTGCTCGTTGGCGATCGCGACGATGTCGCGCGCGGCCTGCGCGGCGCTCACGCCCATCGGCCCGGCGACGGCATCGAGCGCGCGCCGCGCGGCCGTGGCATCGAGCGTCATGGCGCCACCGAGGAACGCGTCGGCCTGCAGCCGGCCGAGCAGCAGATTGGCGTCGGTGACCGTCGGCAGCGCGCCGCCGCGGCCGTAGCAGGCCGGCCCCGGGTCGGCCCCGGCCGACTGTGGCCCGACCTGCAGCATGCCGCCGGCGTCGAGCCACGCGATCGAGCCGCCGCCGGCACCGATCGTGTGCATGTCGACCATCGGCACCGCGACCGGGTAGCGGCCGATGTGGCCGTCACCGGTCAGGCGCGGCTCGCCGTCGACCAGCGCGACATCGGTCGACGTGCCGCCCATGTCGAAGGTCAGCAGGCGCTCGCGCCCGGTCATGCGGCCGACGTGACGCGCCGCGACCAGGCCGCCGGCCGGCCCGGACAGCAGCATGCGCACCGCGTGATCGGCGGCCTGCGCGGCGTCTACGGTATCGCCGGAGCTCTGCATCACCGACACCGGCGCGCCGCGCAGGCCCTCGCCGAGGCGCTGCAGGTAACCGGCGACGCGCGGACCGATCCACGCGTTCAGCCAGGTCGCCATGCCGCGCTCGTACTCGCGGATCTCGGGCAGCACGCGCGACGACAGCGACACGAACAGGCCCTCCGGCAGGGCCGCGGCGATGCGCGCCTCGAGCGACGGATCGAGATACGAGAACAGCAGGTTGACCGCGACCGCCTCCGGCGCGAGGCGCTCGACCGCGGCGACCAGCGCGGCGAGGTCGGCATCGTCGAGCGGCTCGACCAGCTCGCCGTCCGCCGCCAGCCGACCGCCGGTCTCGATGCACAGCGCCGGCGGTACCGGCGGCTCGACCGGCGCCGGCTGCAGCTCGTAGAGCGCGGCACGCTGCTGGCGGCCGATCGTCAGCAGGTCGGCGAAACCGCGGTTGGCGACGTACAGCGTGCGTACACCCTTGCCCTCGAGCGCGGCATTGGTCGCGACCGTCGAGCCATGCACCAGCTGCAGCTGCGTGCGCTCGAGGCCCATGTCGTCGATCCCCTGCAGGATCGCCAGCTCCGGCGCGTGCGGCGTCGACAGCACCTTGTGGACATGCAGCGTGCCGTCGGCGCCGAGCATGACGAAGTCCGTGAAGGTACCGCCGGTGTCGACGCCGAGTCGAATCATGACGCGCATTGTACGGCGACGACCGTGCACGACACAGGCTTCGCAACGCCGGTCCGGCACGGTAATCTGCGCGCCCATGGAACCCGTGCTGCGCGCCCGACAACTCACCTACGGCAGGCCCGCGCAACGCCGTCTGGACGCCGTCGACCTCGAGCTGCGGGGCGGCGACCGGCTCGGCCTGCTCGGCATCAACGGTGCCGGCAAGTCGACGCTGATGCAGCTGCTGGCCGGCGTGCTGGTCCCGGATGCCGGCAGCGTCCGGGTTCTCGGCCACGACCTCCACGACGACCGCGTCGACCCGCGCCGCCACCTCGGCTTCCTGCCGCAGCAGGCGCCGGCCTATGGCGAGCTGACGGTGCGCGAGAACCTGGCCTGGGCCGGGCGCCTGCGCGGCCTCGCCGGTGCGCCACTCGGGCGCGCGGTCGACAGCGCACTGCAGCGCACCGGCCTCGGCGATGTCGCCGACCGCCTCGCCGGGCGGCTGTCGGCCGGCATGCTGCAGCGCCTCGGCCTCGCCCAGGCGCTGCTGCACGAACCGCGGATCCTGGTACTCGACGAACCGACCGCCGGCCTCGACCCGCTGCACACCGAGCAGCTGCGCACGCTGCTGCGCGCGCTGCCCGGCGAGACCGCGGTCGTGCTCGCGACTCACCTGCTCGACGACGTGCAGCAGCTGTGTGACCGGGTGATCCTGCTCGACCGCGGGCGCAAGGTCGCCGAACACGCGGTCGACGCCGACAGCGACCTGCTCGCGCACTTCCGCGGCCTTGCGACGACGGGCCTGACATGACGGCGGCGATCGCGGCCCACGAGTGGCGACGGCTGCGCCACGGCCTGAGTTTCTGGCTGCTGCTGGCGCTGACCCAGCTGCTGATCGCGTGGCTGGCGTTCGCCCAGCTCGAGGCGTTCGCCGCGATCGCACCCCAGCTCAAGGCCGGCGGGTCGACGGTCGGCGCCACCGACCTGGTCGTGATGCCGACCGCGAACAGCCTGCTGCTGCTGCTGTTGCTGATCGCCCCGCTGCTGGCGATGGGCAGCCTCGCCGGCGAGAGCCACAGCGGCCGGCTGCCGCTGTGGCTGTCGTCACCGACCGGCAGCGCGGCGATCGCCCTCGGCAAGATCCTCGGCCTGTGGCTCGGCCTTCTCGCACCGCTGCTCAGCGCCTGCGCGACGCTCGCCGTGCTCGGCCTCGGCATCGACCTCGACCTGCCGCGGCTCGCGGTCGCGGTCGCCGGGCTGGCGCTGGTCGCGCTGTGGCTCGCGGCGCTGTGCGTGCTGCTGTCGGGCCTGTTCGACCACCCGGCCGCGGCACTCGCCGCCAGCTACGGCGTGCTGCTGTTGCTGTGGCTGCTCGACTCGTTCAGCACCGGCGACACGCCGTGGCAGCGCTGGGCGCTGATGCCGCACGTCGAACCGCTGCTGCGCGGCCTACTGCGCAGCGAGGACCTGCTGTACTTCGTCAGCACCGGCGCCGCCGCGGCGCTGTTGACGATCCACCGCCTCGACCGCCGCCGGGGACTCGCCTGATGGGCCTGCGGCGCGCCGCCAACCGCTGGCTGTTCTACGCGCTGCTCGCGGCCTGCGTGCTGCTGGTCGCGCGCGTCGCCGAACGCTACCCGCTGCGCGCCGATATCAGCGTACGCCAGGCCAATTCGCTGTCGGCCGTGGCCCGGCAGGCACTCGGCGCGCTGCCGGCGGCGCTCGAGATCACGGCGTGGGTGCCGGCGCTGGCGGTGCAGCGTGCCGAGGTCGAGCGGCTGCTCGCCCCGTACCTCGCCCACCCGGCGGCGCCGCGCCTGGTGTTCGTCGACCCGGTCGCCGAACCGCGCCGCGCGCGCGACGCCGGGGTCGGCCGCCACGGCGAACTGCACCTGCGGACCGGCGCGCGCCGCGAGGTCGTCACGACGGCGTCACGCGCCGCGCTGGACAGCGCGCTCAACCGTCTCGCGCGCCACGGGGAGCGCTGGATCGTGACCCTGAAGGGCCACGGTGAGGTGATCCCGGACGACCGTCCCGCTGGCCTCGGCCGCCTCGCGACCCGGCTCGAGACGCTCGGTTACCAGGTCGTCGCGCTCGACCCGCGCCAGCTCGAGAGCCTGCCCGACAATACCGCGCTGCTGCTGGTCGCGGCCCCGGCGCAGCCGTACGCCGATCGGGTCACGCAGCTGATCGGCGACTACGTCGACGGCGGCGGTGCGCTGCTGTGGCTGCTCGGCGACGCACCGGTCAGGCTGCCGGGCATGGACATCGCGCTGGACGTGCTGCCCGGGCGTGTCGTCGACGCGGCGGCGGCGCAGTACGGCCTCGCCAGCCCGGACCACGCGATCGTCACCGACTACCCGGCGCTGCTGACGCCGCCACCGGCGATGCACAGCGTGATCGGCCGGGCGCGCGCACTGGACTGGCGTGAGCGACCGGGCTGGCAGCCCGTCGGCCGTCTGCACAGCAGCCCGCGCAGCTGGAACGAGACGGGTGCGCTGACCGGGCGGGTCGCCCGCGACCCGGCGCTCGGCGAGCGGGCCGGCCCGCTGACGGTCGGCCTCGCGCTGCAGCGCCGCGCCGTTGACCGGCCACCGGCGCGCCTGCTGTTCGTCGGCGGCGCCGACTGGATCGGCAACTCGCGTATCGGCGACGCCGCCAACCTCGCGCTGGCGACCGGCCTGGTCAACTGGCTGACCGGCAATGCCGCGCTGGCCGCACCGGCGCCGGCGAATGACCTCGATATCCACTGGTCGCCGCTGTTCGGCGGCCTGGCCGCGATAATGCTGATGGCGGTGCTGCCGCTGGCCTACCTGCTGACCGGGCTGTGGCTGCGCGCGCGGCGCCGACGCGCATGAGCACGCGCTGGTCCCGCACCAACCTGGTGCTCGCGCTGGTGCTGGCCGTGCTGCTGGCGCTGTACCTGTGGCCGCCCGCCACGCCGGGCGACGGCGACCTGTTGACCGCGCTCGCGCCCGAGGCCATCGCCAGCGTGCGCGTCGAGCGCAGCCGGCGCCTGGTGCTGGCCCTGCGGCGCGACGGCGATGCCTGGGCCGTGCACCACCCGCGACCGGGACCGGCCAACCCGCGCCGCGTCGCCCAGCTGCTGGCCGTCGCGCGCGCGCCGGTGGCGTTCCGTTACCCGCTCGCCGGCGCGGCGTCACGCTACGGTCTCGACCCGCCTAAGGCGGTGCTGCAGCTCGACGACCAGCGCCTCGCGTTCGGCGACCGCGACCCGACGCAGGCTGGACGCTACGTGCAGGTCGGCGACCAGGTCGGCGTCGTCGACGACCTGTTCTTCAACCTGCTGACATTGCCGCCGTCGCACTTCGCCGCCGACTGAGCATGCCCGAGCTACCCGAGGTCGAGACCACGCGCCGCGGCATCGCGCCGCACATCGAGAACCGCCGGGTCAGCGGCACGACCGTGCGCCAGGCGCAGCTGCGCTGGCCGGTGCCGGACCTCGCGAGCCTGCTCACCGGGCACCGGGTGCGCGCGGTCGAGCGCCGCGCCAAGTACCTGCTGCTGCGCTTCGACCACGGCACGCTGCTGATCCATCTCGGCATGTCGGGCAGCCTGCGCGTGCTGTCCGGCGACACGCCGCCGCGGCCGCACGACCACGTCGACATCGCGTTCGGCCGCCGCAGCCTGCGCCTGCACGATCCGCGCCGCTTCGGCGCCGTGCTCTGGGTCGACGGCGACCCGCTGCGCCACCCGCGGCTGCGCGACCTCGGTCCCGAACCGCTGTCGGCGGCGTTCGACGGCGCCCATCTGTATGCCGTCGCGCGCAACCGCAAGGTCGCGATCAAGTCGCTGTTGATGGATGGCAGGGTCGTGGTCGGGGTCGGCAACATCTACGCCACCGAGGCGCTGTTCCATGCCGGCATCCATCCGGCGCGGCGCAGTTCGCGGATCGCACGGGCGCGCCTCGAGCGCCTCGCCGAAGAGGTCAAGCGCGTGCTCGGGTACGCGATCGAGCGCGGCGGCACGACCCTGCGCGACTTCCTCAACGAATCCGGCGAGCCCGGCTACTTCGCCCAGGAGCTGTTCGTCTACGGCCGCGCCGGTGCGCCGTGCCGGGTCTGCGGCACGCCGATCGCGACCCGTCGGATCGGCCAGCGGGCGAGTGCCTACTGCCCGCGCTGTCAGCGCTGAGGGTCGCCACCGGCCGCCAACGGCGGCACCGGGCGCACGACGCCTTGGCCGATGCCGCGCGGGTCGGAGGCCGCGCTGACCGCGCCGGAGCGCAGCTCCCAGGCGATCGCGTGCATGTTGCCGTAGTCGTCGTCGAGCCGGCGCAGCGCATGGCCGCGGCGTTCGAGCTCGGCCAGCGCCGCGGCGTCGAGCGCGCCGGGCTCGACGTCGATGCGGTCGGGCAGGTACTGGTGGTGGAAGCGCCCGCGCGCGACGATGCGTTCGACCGGCGCGCCGTCGATCGCGTCGAGCACACCGAGCAGGACCATGCTGATGATCCGCGAACCGCCCGGCGTGCCGAGGATCGTGACCCGCTCCGGCCCGTCGACGAAGGTCGGCGACATGCTCGACAGCATGCGCTTGCCCGGCGCGATCGCGTTGGCATCGGTGCCGACCAGGCCATAGGCGTTGGCGGCACCGGGCTTGGCCGAGAAGTCGTCCATCTCGTCGTTGAGCAGCACGCCGGTACCCGGCGCGACATAGCCGCTGCCGAACGGGTAGTTGATGCTCAGCGTCGCGGCGACGCGATTGCCGTCGCGGTCGAGGATCGAGAAATGCGTCGTGTCCTGGCCCTCGCCGATCGCCTGCGGCGCCGGCGCACTCGGCGTGGCCTGGCGCATGTCGATCTGCTGCGCGCGGCGCTTGGCCAGGCCGCGACTGAGCAGCCGCGCCAGCGGCACCTGCACGTGGTCGCTGTCGCCGAGGTAGCGCGCACGGTCGGCATAGGCGCGGCGCATGACCTCGACCAGCACATGGACGCGGTCGGCCGGTTCGAGGTCGCGCAGTGCGAACGCGTCGAGCATCATCAGCATCTGCGCGATCAGGATGCCGCCCGACGACGGCAGGCTTGCGCTGACCACGCGGTGGCCGCGGTGGCGCACGACGACCGGGTCGCGCTCGACGACCCGGTACCGGTGCAGGTCGTCGCGCGACCAGATCCCGCCGTCGCGGCGCACGCCGTCGACCAGGTGCTGCGCCAGCTCGCCGGCGTAGAACGCGCGTGCCGACGAACCCGCGATCGCCTCGAGCGTGTCGGCCAGCTGCGGCTGGCGCAGGCGGTGGCCCAATGGCGGCACCTCGCCGTCGACCAGGAACTGCGCCGCCGCGGCCGGTGACGCGCGCAGCGCGCCGGCACGGAAGCCGGCCATGCGCCGGTACACGGCATCGACCGGGAAGCCCTCGCGCGCGAGGATGATCGCCGGGCGCAGGCTGACATCGAGCGGCAGGCGGCCGTATCGGTGCGCGATGTGCGCCAGCGCGGCCGGTGTGCCGGGGATCCCCGCGGCCAACGGACCGTCGATCGACGCCCGCGGGATCACCTCACCGTTGACGTCCAGGTACATGTCGCGCGTCGCGGCCAGCGGCGCCCGCTCGCGGCCGTCGATCATGACCTGGTGACCGTCGCGGGCGCGGTGCAGCAGCCAGAATCCCCCGCCACCGAGCCCCGAGCCGTAGGGTTCGACGACCGCCAGCGCGGCACTGACGGCCACCGCGGCGTCGAAGGCGTTGCCACCGGCCTCGAGGATCAGCAATCCGGCCTCGG
>JASJCU010000118.1 GCA_030065815.1 Gammaproteobacteria bacterium
GTGACCGGCGGGCGTCGCGCCGGTCACAGCAGCTCGCTGGGCGGGCGCGACAGCGGCGTCGTCGGCTCGCGCGGCAGCCAGCGCGGCGTGAAGTCGGCCTGGCAATGGCAACGCCCGTCGGCACCGAAGCGCCGCCGGCGTTCGCTCTCGCACTCGGCCGGGGTCGCGAACGGGCCGACGATGTTGACCGGGTTCTGCGGCGTCGACCCGGGCGGGTGGATATGACAGCGGGTATCGGCAGACGCGCTGGCGCCGGCCGCCAGGCATGACGACACGACGCACAGCAGCCAGCGGCGCGCGGGCGCGCGGCGCCGGTCATTCATACGGCGCTATCTCGCTCGCGTACAGCGTGTAGCCGGCCTCGGCGATGTCGTTCTCGGTGCGCTTGACCGACATCGTGCCGCTGACCCAGACGATGTCGAACAGGCCCGGCCGGCTGCCGGCGCCGGACTCGGCGAGTACGAACACGGTCTGGTTGGCCGGCGGCGGTGGGACGTGCACGCAGGCGCCGTAGTACGGCACGAGCAGGAACGCGTTGGTGTCGTCGGTATCGTCCTCGACCGGTACGACGAAGCCCGGCAGCTTGACGGCGGCGCCGTCGAGATCCTCGCGCACCGGCGCCTGGTCCCAGAGCTCGCGCAGCTTGTCCATTAGCTCCTGGGCGCGCGGGTCGTCGTCGGCGAGGTCGTCGACCTCGTACTCGGCCATCAGCTGGTCGGGCCGGTAGTCATCGGGTATCAGCGCATCCCACTCGATCTCCTGGATGCCATCCGGCCCCTGCGCCAGCGGCGTGATGCGCTCGACCCGGGGCGGTTCATCGGCGCCGGGTGGCGCCGCGGTTGCGGTTTGGGCCTGCGGCGCGTCGGCGGGCGTGGACGCTGCCGGCGGCGCCGGCTCGGCGGTCGCGTGCGGCGCCTCCGGCGGCGCCTCGCTGCATCCAGCCAGCGCCAGCACGCCGATGATCAATGTGGAGCGGATCGGGGTTGTCGGGTACATCTTGACTCCTCGCAGGGCTGACGCCTCGCAGGCCAGTGGCCGCCGGCGGCGGCGGCCATGGCTCCGCCGGGCGCACGCGGTCGGGCGGCTCAGGCCGCCGGCTGGTCTGAGACCGGCTCGCTGTCGGGTCGGTTCCACGGCGCTGACAGGCACAGGTGACGCGCATCGAGCAGCAGCGCGCAGGCCTGGCAGACATCGCCGGGCACGACGATGCAGTCGTTGTCGACGCGGTACTTCGACGCCATGTAGGCGCGCTTGTCGCCGGGCAGGTCCAGCAGGTCGACGAGGCGCATGTGCCAGTCCTCGAAGCAGCGCGGTACCGACGCGTCGAAGGTCAGCAGCTCGACCTGGCGGTGGCGCTTGTCGGTGGCGATGCGACCGAACAGCGCGGTGACGGCCGCCGCATCGCCCTCGAGCACCTGCAGGAACACGTTGCCGGACAGGATCAGCAGGCCACTGATCCCGGCCTTCGCGTTGGCGGTGGCCGCCTGGCCCTCGAGCTCACGCAACGTCGTGTTGGACACGACGTCGGCGGTCGCGATACTGCGGTAGATCAGGCGTGCAACATTCATCGTGGTCTCCGGGAAGCGCCGGCGCATCGCGTCGGCGGGCAGAATCGGGTTCGTATGCGTGGCCTGTCGGCAATGCTACTGAACCGTATCGGGGTCCGTCGAGCCGGTATCGCCGCGGCGCGCGGCGCAGGCGGTTCAGCCAACGCCGCGTAACAGTCGTCGTGCGCGTTCGAGCAGGCGACGGTAGAAGGCACCGGTCCGGCGCGACGGCTGGCGGGTGCCGGTCCGCGCCGGCGCGGGCCGCGATCGGTCGGTGCGCGCGCTGTCGGGCCGGCGCGACGGTGCCTTGTCAGGCGCCAGTCCGGCCAGGCGCCGCCGCTGCAACGCGGCGATCAGCTCGCGATCGCGGCGCGCGAAGTAGATATCCTCTTCGGCGCGCCCCTTCAGACGCAGTTTCTCCGGCAGGCCGGACATCGCAGCTCACCCTGGCACACCCGTCGGCTACAGCTTACGCCGGTTGCGGCCGGCCGGCATGCCGACCGGTTGGCACACCGGGCAGTGGTAGATGCGCCGGCTGCTGGCGGTGTCCTGGACAATCGGCCCACCGCAGACCCGGCAGGGCCTGCCGGCGCGCGCGAACACCCAGTGCCGGTAGGCAGCGAATGGCTCGCCGAGCGCCTTGCGCCGCCGGGCGTCGCCGAGATCGTTGGTCACGCCGCGGTGGCGATACGATTGCTGCGCGACACTCACGGCCGCGTCGGCCAGGGCCTGCAGCTGCGCCGGGCTGCAGTCGCCGGGGCGATACTGCGGGTGCAGCCGGGCGACGAACAGGATCTCGCTGCGCAGGTAGTTGCCGACGCCGGCGACGAAACGCTGATCGAGCAGCAGCGCCGCGAGGCGGCGGCCCCGGAACTCGCTGCGCGTGATCTGCGCGAGGATCGCGTCGCCGTCGCTGGCGAGCACGTCCGGGCCTAGGCGCGTCAGGAACGGATGCGCACGCACCTCGGCCGGCGTCAGCACGGCGATATCCGACGCGCTGTACAACAGCGCCGACTTGTGCGCGTTGTGCAGTGCGAGGCGCAGCTGGCGGCCGGTGCGCGGGTAACTGTTGGCCTTGCGCACGTACCAGCGGCCGTACAGCTGGTTGTGGCTGTAGATGCTCAGGCGGTTGTCGAAACGGATCAGCATCGCCTTGCCGCGGGTATCAACGGCGGTGACCGAGCGACCGTGCAGGCGCTCGGCGAAAGGCCGCAGCTGATCGAAGGCGAAGAACACCGTGTCGATCGGCGCGAGTCGCAGCGCGCGCTCGAGGTCATCGGCGGCGCGCCGGATCTCCGGGCCCTCGGGCATCGCTCAGCCGACCGCCGATGTCACGCGTCGCGTGCCGTGGCCGGTTCGCGGCCGCCGCTCGACCCCGGGCTGCGCTGCGCGATGTACAGCCCGGCGAAGACCAGCGCGACGGCGACCGCGTGGCGCGGCTGTGGCTGCTCGCCGAGGAACACCACGCCGCTGGCCACGGCCCACAGCGGGATCAGGTAATTGAGCTGGGCGACGAACGCGGCGCCGACGCGCCGCACCAGGCGAAAATAGACGATCGCGGCGAGCGCGGTTGAGAACACGCCGAGCAGCGCGACCGCCGCCCAGGCGCCGGCCGGGACACCGCTCCACACAACGGCTGCAGCGTCGGCCGACAGCCATAGCGGCAGCAGCATCAGGCTCGCGATGCCGGTGGTCGCGGCCGCGGTGACCCGGGCGTCGGTCGCGGGCTGCAGGCGGGCCAGCACGACGGCAACCGCATAGCACGCGGCGCCGGCGAGGACCGCCAACATCGCCAGCACCGACCCGCCGGCGGCCGGCGGCGTCGGGCCGAACAGTACCGCGACGCCGCCGAGGCCGAGCACGAAGCCGGCGACCCGATTGGGCGTCAGGCGCTCGCCGGGCAGCGCATAGTGCGCCAGGACCAGCGTCATCAGCGGCATGCAGGCCATCAGGATGCCGGCCAGCCCGCTGTCTATCGACTGCTGTCCCCAGCTGATCAGCGTGAACGGCAGCGCGTTGCCGAACACGGCCAGCAGTAGCAGAAATGCCCAGGCGCGCGGGTCGTGGACGCGTGCGGCCCGTGTCATGGCCAGCACAACGATCAACAGGATCGCCGCGATCAGCAGGCGGCCGCCGGCGACGACGGTCGGCGGCAGTTGCTCGACAGCGATGCGGGTCAATGGGAAAGCGGATCCCCACATCGCGACCAGCGCCCAGAGCATGATCCAGGGTGAGCGTTGGGCGTTGCTCATGGCCGCGGGAGGGGGAGGCGGGTCGGGGTCGGCTGACGGGCAGCCGGGGTGGCATCGACGCTACACCGCCGCCAGCGGGCTGGCGACGGCGCAGCGTCGGCTGCGGTCTGGATCGGCGATCAGGCGGCCTCGCCGCGCAGGCCGAGCGACAGCGTCTTCGCAGTCTCGGGTACCGACGCAGTGGCGCGCTCGGCGCCCCGCACGACCAGGCTGCTCAGCGTGATGTCGTCAAGGAAGTCAAAGATCTGTTCGCTGAGGTCGTCCCACAGCGCGCGCGTGGTCTGCGGCTGCGCGTCCTTGCTGCCGCGGTAGGCGCTGCTGCGGGTGTACTCGACCCACTCGTCGACCGCGCAGATGATGTCGGCGACCGTGATCGTGTCGGCTTCGCGGCCGAGGTAGTAGCCGCCGCCCGGCCCGCGCACACCGCGCACCAGGCCCTTGCTGCGCAGCGCTGCGAACAGCTGTTCGAGATACGACAGCGAGATGCTCTGGTTCTCGGAGATGTCGGCCAGCGTGACCGGGCCCTGGGTGCCGTTCAGTGCCAGGTCCAGCATCGCGGTGACGGCGTATCGGCTTTTGGTAGAGAGTCGCATCGGCGTTTTCCTCGTGTTCGTTGTCGTCGAGCCCTTCGACAAGGGCGTCTGATTTCCTACATCTGAGATGACCCGGGAATGCACAGTTTTGTTCCAAGGTGCTTAACGAAAAAGTAGCCACTGACGGCCTATTTGTCTAGGTAGTGAAAGATTTTTCTGGACAATGTTCGAACAAAATGTCGATACCGTAAAAACCAAGTAAATCCGTTGGTTACCTCGCCCGCCCAGGTTTTTCGACGCGCCAGGGCGCGACCCTGGGGCCTTGTCCAGGACATCCGGCGCGTTCCGGCCACCGCGCATCGGCGGTCTGCCACGCCGGACACCTCGGTGATCACAACGGCCGGCGCAGAGAGGCTTGCCGCGGGCACGCGGCTGGCGGCCCGTACGACGTCACGGCGGACACCGGCCGTCGGGCTGCGGCGTCTCCGCGTGCCACATACGGCACCCCGGGCCCAGCGGCGGTGCAATCCGGACGGCAGACGGCGAATCCGGCACGACCCGGTTCGCGGGCCACGGCGACGCCGCGACCGACCCCGGCGGCAACGACCCGGGACCGCGTCGGTGCGAGACTCGCGGTCGCCGCGGCCGCCGGTAACGCCCGGCGGCCTCATCGCTGCAGCCCCTGCAGGCGCTGACGCAGCGCGTTCAGCGCCGCCACCGAGAAGCCGGCGTCGTGGAAGAACACGACGTCACCGGCGTCGTCGAGCAGCAACGCCCGGGCATTGTTCGGGTTGGCATTGCCGGTAAATGCCTGCACCGTTTCACCGTCGTCGTAGACCGTGATCACGGCCTGCCACAGGTCCTGCGGGATACCGGCGCGCATACCGTCATCGATGCGCGTCCGGAACACGCGCGGCAGCATGCCCTGGATCGTCGGTATCTCGTAGACATCGACGGTCGTCGCGGTCATGTCGAGCCCGATCAGCCAGCGATCGATGTCGAACTGCGCGTCCTGCACGAAACCGAGCAACAGCACGACCGGTCTGCCGCGGAACGCCTGCGGCAGGCGTTGCTCGGCACCGGCCAGGCTCTGTCCGGTCACCGGCGGGAACGCCTCGCCGACCGGGTTGCGATTCGGGAACGTGCTGGTACAGCCGGCGAGCGCCAGCCCGACGGCGATACACAGCGCGAGCGTGGGGAGTGCGCGGCTCATGTGGCCGGCCAGCGCTGCGGCACCTGGCGGATGCGCGACACGTCGTAGCCGGCGTCGGCGGCGGCCGCGATCATCTCGGCGTACTCGGCATCGCTCAGCTGCGGCTTGCGCGCCATCAGCCACAGGTAGTCGCGCTTGGAGCGGCCGATGATCGTGCGCTGGTAGCTGTCGTCGACGTACAACACCAGGTACTCGGCCTTGATCGGCCACAGGAACTGCATACCCCAGACGGCATTGTCGTGTTCGCTGACGAAGCCGGTCGGCCGGTAGGTCTTCAGCGGACCGTCGAAGCCGCCGTCGCGGAACGTGAAGGTCGTCGCGACATGGCCCTCGGGCGTCAACTCGTATGTCTCGACGGCGTTGTGCGCGGACGTCTCGAGGAAGGTCGGGATGTTCGCGATCACGTACCAGTCGCCCATGAAGCGCTGCAGGTCGAGGTCGTCGACGGTCTGAATCGGCGCTCTCGGCACCGACTGGCAGGCGACCAGGGCCGCCGCGAGCGGGAGTGCCGCCAGGTAGGCCAGCTTGCGCATGGTCATTCCTCCTTCGCGGTCTGCGCGGTTTGCGGTCGGCCCGGGTCCGCGGCGTCGGCCGCGCGCGGCCGGTAGTGCATCACGCGGCCGTTCTCGAGCGTCGACCTGAGGCCGACCCAGCGGTCGTCGCGGCGGTCGTAGTAGACCCGGATATCGACGGCGTCGGCGGCCGACAGGATGCGATAGCCATCGACGTCGACACGGCCCTGCGGCAGGTCCAGCGTCAGCTCGCCGAGCGCGCGCACGTCGACATCGATCAGCTCGCCGGTCTGCGCGTTGAGCAGGCGATCCTGGTGCAGGAAGTCCTTGCGCCAGTACGCGAACGTCATCAGGCAGTCACTGGCGACCTGCTGCGACGCGTCCCGCGTAACCAGTTCGAAGGCGTCGCCGGCGCGCTCGCCGGTGACCGCATAGGCCTCGCCGTTGGAGTCGGTCTGCGACCGTATCGCGACCAGGCAGCCGTCGCGCCAGGTCTCGTCGTTGCTGTGCCGGTAGCTGTAGACCGGGACGAACAGCACGCGCACGTCGAAGCTCGCGCGGCTCTCGACGCGGCGCTCGCCGCCGCCGTCGCGGAAGCGGAACACGTGCGAGCCGATCGGCTGCTCGTCGAGCAACACATCGAACGCCAGCTCGTCGACGCCGACGTCGGTCGCGAGACCGGGTGCAGCGGCCAGCAGCATGCAGCCGCCGAGCAGCCAGGCACGGCCAGGCCCCGTCATGACTTGACCTCGCCGTGCTCCGGTTGCACGCCGGACCGGCGCGGCGGTCCGGGCAGGAAGGCGTTGGTGCGTTCAATGTAGTCGCGGTAGGCCGGGCGCCGTTCGGCGATGTCGGCCTCGAGCAGCGCGACACCCGAGACCTTGAGCAGTAGGAACGTCATCAACAGCGGCGAGATCACCGTCCACCAGCCGCCGGCCGCGACCGCGATCAGGAACAGCCCCCACCAGATGCAGGCGTTGCCGAAGTAGTTCGGATGGCGGGTGTAGCGCCACAGGCCGCTGTCGAGCACCTTGCCCTTGTTCACCGGGTCGCGTTTGAACGCGGCCATCTGCCAGTCGCCGACCGTCTCGAACAGCCAGCCGATCGCGAACAGCGCGACGCCGGCGACATCGAGCCAGCCGAGTGCGCTGTCGCCGTGGATCGCCGCGAGCAGCGGCAGCGAGATGATCCACGCGATCAGCGCCTGCAGCGCGAACACCAGGTACAGGCTCTTGAACGCGAACCCGGGCTGGTTGCGCTCGCGGATCGCCTGGTAGCGCGAATCCTCCGGCTCACCCCAGTTGCGCCACGTAATGTAGGTCGCCAGCCGCACCGCCCACAGTGCGACGAGGCCGACGACCAGCAGCGCGCGCGCCGCCGGATCGGCGACCGCAGCCAGGTAGGCGATCGCCGCGGCGAGGAACATCAAAGACCACAGGCTGTCGACGATGCTGACGTCGCGCAGGCGCAGGCTGAGCAGCCACGTGGCCGCGGCCATCGCGAGCAGTATGCCGAGGCCGTTCAGGTAGGCGTCGAGATCAAACATGGCCGCTACCTTCGGCCGCCGTGGCCAGCGGGCGCCGGCCGACACCGGGGCGCCAGCCGTCGAGACGCTGCGCCAGCGCCATCAGCAGTGGCATGATCCCGGCCCAGCCGATGCCCAGCGCGAGCAGCGCCGAGGTCGCGTCGACCAGCACGACGCCGCCGAGCGCGGCGCCGCCGAGATAGGCCAGCGGTCCGCCGGCGGCACCGAACGCGACGGCGAGCAGCATCCTGCCCTTGAGCCAGTCGAGGCTGACATTCAGCGTCGTCGCGAATGCGACCCACATCGCGACGATCCAGTACGGCGCCATCCACGCGAACCACTGCCCGGACGGGTAGGCCAACCAGCCGCTGACCACGAGCGCCGAGTCGAACACTGTGCCGACCAGCGCGGCGGCCAACAGCAGCAGGCCTTCGGCACGCGCATCCGGCACGGCGCGCAGGTGCGCGACAGCGAGGATCGCGACGACCAGTGGCCCGATCCACGGCACGCCGTGCGCGCCGCCGAGCACGCAGGCGAACCATGCGACCTGGAAAGCGACGAAGTTGACGATCAGTCTCATACCCACCTCCCCGCTCAGCGTTCCGCTTTCTCGAACAGGTAGTGGCTAACCCACCACTCGTTGCCGTCGGCGTAGCCGAACAGCTCGGCACAGGCCATGAAGAACAGCCGCCATCGCACCCACCAGGTCTCGGCATCGCGCTCGCCGTAGGTGTCGCGCAGGATCGGCATGATCTGCGCACGGCGCTGATCCATGCGCGCCAACCATGCATTGAGCGTGCGCTCGTAGTGCCGGCCGTTCCACCGCCAGCGCTGCACCAGCTGCAGGTCCTGCTGGAAGTGCAACGGCAGTTCGTCGCTCGGCATGATGCCGCCGCTGAAGAAGTGACGACTCATCCAGTCCGACGGCCCGCGGTCGATGAACTCGTACGGCGAGTTGCGGTGACAGAAGATGTGCATGAAGAACAGGCCGCCGGGCACCAGCCAGCCGTCGATGCGCGCGAACAGGCGCCGGTAGTTGCGCATGTGCTCGAACATCTCCAGCGACACGACGCGGTCGAACGGCTCGTCGATGTCGAAGTCGTTCATGTCGGCCGTGATCACACGAACGTTGCCGATGCCGCGCTGTTCGAGCTGCGCCTCGATGTGCGCGCGCTGCGACGCCGAGTTGGATACCGCGGTGATCGCCGCGTGCGGGTAGCGCTCGGCCATGAATAATGTCAGGCTGCCCCAGCCGCACCCTAGTTCGAGGATCGACAGGCCGTCGTGCAGGCGCGCCCGCTCGCAGGTGATCTCGAGCGAGCGCTGCTCCGCGCCGGCGAGGTGGCGCACACCGTCTCCCCAGTAACAGGCGCTGTACTTGCGGTGCGGCCCGAGCACCTGATCGAAGAACGCGGCCGGCACTTCGTAATGCTGCTCGTTGGCCTTGTCCGGCAGCGGTGCGACCGGCGAGTTGTCCATCATCTCGACGAATTCCGCGGTACGGTGCGCGACGTTCTCGCAGTCGTCGCTGCCGAGTTCGCGAAGCCGTTCCTTCAACAGCCGGCGGATACCTGCCCGGCTGACCGGGTCTGGTACCAGCCCTTGTTCCACGAAGCCGATCGCTGTCACGTTCGCCATGTCTGTCTCCGCTGTGTGTTCGGTGTGACACGGACGATGCGCGCCGCCGCGTGAACGGCCGGTGCTCCGGGCGTGAAGAAAATGTGAAGGAGCGGGCGATCTACCCCTTGCCGAGTCGGGTATTCAGCGCTGGACGGGCGCCTCAGCCTCGTCTTTGGCGCCGTCGCCGACCTGGCCGTCGGGAAACGCGACGACGGCACGCAGCCCGCCGCCGTCCCTGCCGGTTATGCTGACCCGCCAGCCGAAGCGGTCGGCGAAGCGGCGGACGATAGTCAGGCCGACACCGTGCCCGTCGTGGCGCTGCGGCGCGCCGCGGTGGTAGGGCTCGAAGGCGGCAGCGATCTCACCCGGGTCCATGCCGGCGCCGCTGTCGTCGATCGTGACCCCGCCGCGACCGATCTCGACACGCACGCTGCCGCTGTCGGTGTAGGCGACCGCGTTGCGCAACAGGTTGCCGATCACCGACGACACCGCCTGCTCGGGTGCCTCGACCGTGAGCCGGCACTGCGCCGAGCACATGATGTCGATCGGTTTGCCGGTCGCGATCAGCTTCACCTTGTCCACTTCGGCATCGACGACGTCGTTGACGCTGACGGTCGCGCACGGCAGGCCCTGTTCGGCCTCGCGCGCCAGCAGCAGGAATGCGTCGACCAGCCGCTCCATCTCGTCCGACGAACGACGGATACGCTCTACGGCATCGCGTGCCTGGGCGTGCAGGTCGTCGCGGTCGAGGAGCATGTCGGTGGCGATGCGGATGACCGTCAACGGCGAGCGCAGTTCGTGGCTGGCGTCGCGGGTAAAGATGCGCTCGCGCTCGACGAATGCCTCGAGGCGCTCGGCGAGACCGGCGAGCGCGCGCGCCAGCACGCGGACCTCGTCGTCGGCATCGGCTGGCAGGCCGCTGACATCGAACCCACCGGTCGACGGCGCCAGCGGATCGAGTCGGTTGACCTCGCGTGCCAGCCACGTGATCGGCGAGACCGCGCGGTGCGACGCGCGAAACGCCAACCACACCGACAGGTACAGCACCACCAAGACGATGACCAGCGGTACCAGGCCGAAGTACGCGGCGAGCTCGTTGACCCGTTCACCATCGAACACCAGGTAGAGGCGCTGCGCGTCGCGCGTGGTCACATACACGGTCGTGAAATCGGCACCGCTCGGCACATCGTGGAAGCCGTCGCTCATGCCGCGCAGGCCGGGGGGCAGGTCCGCCTCGTCGCCGATGGGCGCGAGAAAGCCGTGCAGATTGCGCGTATCCGGCAATGGGAACGCCGGATCGCCGGCATAGCGCGCCCAGAAATAGTCGGCCTCCATGCGCAGCGCCTCGGTGACCAGGACCTGCTTGATCACGAACGCGGCCAGCGCGACGCTGATGACCGCGGCGACGCTGATCGCCGCGGCCTGCAACACGAAGGTGCGACTGATGCGCCGCTTTAGCGTGCGTTCATTCGCCATCGTCGACCGCCAGGCGATAACCGGCGCCGTGCACGGTGTGCAGCAAGGGCCTGTCGAACGGCCGGTCGATGACCTTGCGCAGCGTGTACAGGTGGCTGCGCAGCGTGTCGCTGTCGGGCGGCAGATCGCCCCAGACCTCGTGCTCGAGATCGTGCCGGCTGACGATTCGCGGTGACGCGCGCATCAGCACGGTCAGCACCTTGAGCGCGGTCGGCGTCAGCGTCAGGCGCTGTCCGGCGCGGTGCAGCTCATGCGTGCCGGTGTCGAGCGTCAGGTCGCCGACCTGCAGCAGGTCCGCGGTCACGCCGCCGCGCGCCCGCCGCACCAGCGCACGGACGCGCGCCTCCAGCTCGCGGATGTCGAACGGCTTGACCAGGTAGTCGTCGGCGCCGCTGTCGAGCCCGGTGATCTTGTCCTGCTGGGTGTCGCGCGCCGTCAGCATCAGCACCGGGGTATCGCGGCGCGCGTCCTCGCGCAGACGGCGACACACCGCGAGGCCGTCGAGACCGGGCAGCATCAGGTCGAGGATCACGACGTCATAGTCGTTGACGACGGCCAGGTGCAGACCGGTGACGCCATCGGCGGCGTAATCCAGTTCGTAGCCCTGGCCTTCCAGGTAGCCGCCGACCATCTCGGCGATGTCGCGGTGGTCCTCGATCATCAGGACCCGGGCGTGCTGGTGGGCGGCGGTCATCGGGGCTCCGGGAGTTCGCTCCCGGTCGATTATAGGTTCCGCAGCCCCGGTCACGGCCAGCCGCAGCGACGGCCAAACGCCAGCGAGGCGCGGCAGCGGCCTGGCGGCGCGCCGGCCGTCGCTGCAGACAGGGCGATAGCGCTTGCCGCAGACCGGCACGGCAGGCGACCAAGCCCGTCGATTGAATCTCGACCGATAGGCGGCTAGAAAGGACCCAGGTGTCCACCCGGGTGAACCGTTTGCCGCGACGCGCGCCCAACTCGGCGGCCTCGAGATGTTCGGCAGCGCCGCCGACGCGCCGGCGTGGCCGCGCGCGGCGCGCGACAGTCGCTTACTGCGCGGTCGACGTCGCGGGGGCTGCATGAGCGCGCCGCAGCGGATCCGTCTGCGCCTGTCGATACCGGCAGACGAGTACCTCGCCTACTACCGGCACGAGGCCGACCAGGTCATGGCGCGCAGCGTCGACGGCCGTTCGATCCAGTTCCCGGCCAGCGCGCTGCGCCGT
>JASJCU010000001.1 GCA_030065815.1 Gammaproteobacteria bacterium
GGCTGGTCATCGCGATATCCAGGCCGCCGTCAGCGCCGCGCTGACGTCTCCAGCGGACGGATTGCGCGCGCCGCCTTGTCGAGCACGCCGTTGACGTAGCGATGGCCCTTCTCGGCGCCGAAGGTCTTGGCCAGCTCGACCGCCTCGTTGATGACGACCCGGTACGGGATCTCCGGGTGTTCGAGCAGTTCGTAGGCACCCAGCCTGAGGATCGCGCGCTCGACCGGGTCGACCGCGTCCAGCGCCCGGTCCACGCACGGCGCGAGCGCGCCGTCGAGATCGCCGAGACGGGTCGGCACGGCGCGCACGAGTTCGGTGAAATACTCGCTGTCGAACTTCTTCGGATCCTGTTCGACCAGGAAGTGGTCGATGATCTCGCCGACGTCCTGACCGGCCATCTGCCACTGGTACAGGGCCTGGATCGCCAGGCTGCGCGAACGACTGCGTTGCCGGCTCACCGCGGCGTCGCCTCAGAGCGCGCGCAGCAGGTTGACCATCTCGATCGCGCTGGCCGCCGCCTCGCCGCCCTTGTTGCCGGCCTTGGTGCCGGCACGTTCGATCGCCTGTTCGATCGTATCGACGGTCAGCACGCCGAACGCGATCGGGACGCCGTGCGTCAGCGTGACCTGGGCCATGCCCTTGACGCATTCGCCGGCGACGTACTCGAAGTGCGGCGTGCCGCCGCGGATCACGGCGCCGAGCGCGACGATCGCGTCGTAGTCGCCCTGCCGGGCGATCTTGTCGAGCACCAGCGGCATCTCGAACGCACCCGGCAGGCGCACGACGGTGATGTCCTGGTCGTTGGCGCCGTGGCGCTTCAGCGTGTCGATCGCGCCGGCCTCGAGGCTGTCGACGACGAAGCTGTTCCAGCGCGCCACGACGACGCAGAAACGGGCGTTGCTGACGGTCAGGCCGCCCTCGATGGTCTTGATGCTCATGCGTTGGTCTCCCGCCGGGTTCGCATTATTCGGTGCTGACGAACTCGACCACCTCGAGGTCGAATCCGGCCAGGGCATGCAGGTGCTTGGGCGCACTCATGACGCGCATCTTGCGGATGCCGAGGTCCGACAGGATCTGGGCGCCGACACCGATCGTGCGCAGGTCGTCGTCCTGCGAACGGGCGACGCGTTCCGGGATCTTGTCGTCGACACCGTGCCACTTGTAGTCCTGGATACGCTGAATGATATCGCGCGCCGTGTCGTAGTTGCGTAGCACGACGATCACGCCCTCGCCCTCGCGCGATACCTGGTCCATGACCCGGCGCAGCGGCCAGCCGCAGTCACGGGTGCCCTCGAACAGGTCGCACAGCGTGTTCTGCACGTGCACGCGGACCAGCGTCGGCCGGTCCGCGCTGATCTCGCCCTTGACCAGCGCCAGGTGCATCTCGTTGCCGATCACATCCTGGTACGCGACCAGCTGGAAGTCGCCGAGCTTGGTCGGCAGGTTGCACGACGTGACGCGTTCGACGGTCTTCTCGTTCTTGATCCGGTACTGGATCAGGTCGGCAATCGTACCGATCTTGAGATCGTGCTCGGCGGCAAAGCGTTCGAGATCCGGCCGCCGCGCCATCGTGCCGTCCTCGTTGAGGATCTCGACGATGACCGAGGTCGGCGAGAACCCGGCCAGGCGGGCGAGATCGCAGCCGGCCTCGGTGTGACCGGCGCGCACGAGCACGCCGCCGGGCTGGGCCATCAGCGGAAAGATGTGGCCGGGCTGGACCAGGTCCTGCGGCTGGGCATCCGGCTTGACGGCGGCGAGCACCGTCGTCGCGCGGTCGGCGGCCGAGATGCCGGTCGTGACGCCTTCGGCGGCCTCGATCGACACCGTGAAGTTGGTCGACTCGAGCTGGTTGTCGGTGTTGACCATCAGCGGCAGGCGCAGCTGGCGGCAACGCTCCTTGGTCAACGTCAGGCAGATCAGGCCGCGGCCGTACTTGGCCATGAAATTGATCGCCGCGGGCGTGGTCCTTTCCGCGGCGATGACCAAATCGCCCTCGTTTTCGCGGTCTTCGTCGTCCATGATGATGACCATGCGGCCCTGGCGCAGGTCCTGGATGATGTCTTGTGAGCTGTTCAGTTCCATGCGACTGAAAAGAAAGCGGAAAACGGTACAGTGTACCGGTTTTCGCGGCGCGGAGAAATTGCTGCCGTGAGCGATACCGAGGGCGTCGTCAAATACACGCTCGATTACCGCGCGAGCGCACTGCCCGACGACGCCGACATCGACGGCCTGTTCCACTGGTTCTTGCGCTGCCGGCAACGCCGCCTGATCGGCCGCGACCCGGAACGCTACGACGGCTACGCGTACGGCAACATCAGCGTGCGTGCGGCACGCGGCTTCGTGATCTCGGCGACCCAGAGCGGCGGCGAGCCGGCACTGGCGGCCGACCGGCTGGCCTGGGTCGAGGACTTCGACATCGCCGCCAACCGCCTGCGTGCCGGCGGACCGGCGCGGCCATCGTCGGAGGCGATGACGCACGGCCAGGTGTACCGCGCACTGCCGGCCGTAGGTGCGGTCATCCACGTGCACTCGCCGCTGCTGTGGCGGCTCGCAACGCGGCTCGGCATTCCGGTTACGCCGCCGTCCGCCGCCTACGGTACCCCGGCGATGGCGACCGCGGTCGAGCGCCTGCTGCGCGCCGACACGACGCCGACCGGACTGTTCGCGATGGGCGGGCACGAAGACGGCGTCGTCGCCTACGCCGCGACCATCGACGCCGCCGGCCGACACCTGTTCACGGCCCTCGACCGCGCCGAGGCGCTGGCAGGCTGAACCGGCGTCGGGCGCTCAGCGCCACACGACGTCGCGGTAGTACAGCTCGAGGCTCTCCTCGGCGACGCTGCGCTGCAGCGCGTCGAAGGCCGGACCGGTCCAGCCCTTGGCCCAGCAGTCACGCAGCAGCCAGGTATTGACGACGCGCCGCCCCGGCCAGTCGAGCTGGCGGATGCGCACGTCGCGCAGCAGCGGCTTACCGGCGTACTGCGCCTGCTTCCAGTCGTAGAACAGCGTCGACTGGGTCACGCCGCGGCGCAGCGTGACACTCGGCCATGCCGCACGCTGCTCGGCATCGAGGCCGGTGAACGCGCTGATGCCCTGCACGGGGCTGAAGTCACGGTCGCTGAACGGACCACCGAGCAGCCGCGGCGCGCTGACCGCGCACAGCCCGGCCTCGACGCCGTCGATCTCGACGCTGAAGTTGTGCGCCGGCAGCAGTTCCTCGTCGACCAGTTGTGACGGCAACAGCAGCGGGCTGCCGGCGATCACCGCACCGCTCGGCGCACGGAACGTCACCTCCATGTCGAGCGCCGGCAGGCGCCCGTAGTCGGCGTCGACCTTCTCCGGCATGCCGAGCACGACACCGCCGGCGAACGCCGCCAGCGCCTTTTTGAGGTAGCTGCCGAGCCGCGTCGCGCGCTCGCCGGGGGCGGTCGCCGTCGCCTCGAACACGGACTCGGCGCCGTCGATGCACAGCGTCGTCGGCGTCGCGCGGGCGAACGCGAGCAGGCGCTCGAGCGCGCTCTTCTCGTCGGCTAGGGTACGCCCGCGCAGCGCGAGGTCGACATGCACGAACGCGTCGCCGGCGGTACTCGCCAGCAGCTGGGCGCAGTACACGCGATCGCGCGGCTGGCCACCCAGCGCGAGCACGCGCACGCCGCCGCTGCGGCGGCGACGCTTGTCCGCGAGCGCGAGTATCGCCGTCGGATCGCGGCGGCTGAAGGCGAAGCGCGGGCGCGCCACGGCGGTCGGCACCGTCAGTCCTCGATCTCGATACCACCGTGCGCGAGTACCAGTTCCTCGATCGCGACCGCGCTGCTGGTACTGTCGAGGGTCGGACCGGTGTACTTGATCGGCCAGGCATCGCTGACCTTCCAGACGACGACCTCGTTGCGGGCCTCGTCGAGCAGCTTGATCTGCCCGCTGGCGCGCTGCGGCTTGCCGCTGACCGACTGCGCGAACCACTGCCACAACGTCAGGTCGCCGGTGATGCCGCGCTTGAGCACGATGTCGGCGTAGCGCACCAGACCGGGCAGTCGGCGCGGCGTCAGCAGGCGGTCGTTGCCATTGCGGTACGCGATCGTTTCCTGCTCGACGCTGAGGCCGCTGACCTCGCTGAAGCCTCCCTGTACCGTGGCCCCGAGGATGCCGACGTCGACGAACTCGACGAGGAAATTGAACGCCGCATACGGGTCTTCTCTGACAACCGGCACGCTACCCCTCCCCTGCGGCAGCGCCGCAGCCATGTGCTATTTTTTCCTAACGCCCCAATTAAGGCCCAACACAGGGAAGGCTTCAAGATGCCCAACCGCAGATCGTTCGACCACATCGGCGCCTTCAACTTCCTGCTCGAGATCGAAGGCGTCACGCAGGGCCCCGTCAGCTACGTCAGCGGGCTTACAGCGCGCACCGACGTCGTCAGTTTCAAGGACGGCAGCGACACCACGGTGCGCAACCGCCCGGGACGCAACCGCTGCGACAACATCATCGTGCGCCGCGGTTACAACAACGTCGACGACCTCTACGGCTGGTACGACAAGGTCCGCGACGGCAAGGTCGAGCGCAAGGCCGGTTCGGTGATCATCGCCGGCGACGACGCCAGCGAGATCACCCGCTTCAACTTCTACGAGGCCTGGCCGTGCCGCTGGAGCCTGCTGACGCTGGATGGCGAAGACAGCTCGACGCTGCTCGAGGAGATCGAGATCGCCGTCGAACGCATCGAGAAAGCCTGACCGCGACATCGCGGCGCGCTTCCACGGGCGCGCGAGCCCGGTTAGGCTGACACCGCGTGGACACCAAGAACGGAAAAACCATCTCCCTGGCGCTCGGCAGCGGCGGCGCCCGTGGCCTAGCCCACATCGGCGTGATCCGCACGCTCGAACGCGAGGGCTGGCAGATCGGCGCGATCAGTGGCAGCTCGATCGGCGCGCTGATCGGCGGCTTCTACGCCGCCGGCAAGCTCGACGACTACGCTGAATGGGTCCAGGAGATCACCGAATTCAACGTCCTGCGCTACCTGGACATCGCCTGGGGCGGCGCCGGCATGCTCAAGGGCGAGATGCTGATGGAGACGCTGCAGGAGTTCGTCGGCCGCCACCGCATCGAGGACCTACCGATCCCACTGACGATCGTCGCGACCGACGTGCTGACCCGCAAGGAGATCTGGCTGCACCGCGGCGACCTGTTCGATGCTATTCGCGCATCGATCGCGGTGCCCATGATATTCACACCACACACGGTGAATGGCCGGCCGCTGCTCGACGGCGGCATCCTGAACCCGGTGCCGATCGCGCCGACGCTGCAGGACCCAACCGATGCGATCTTCGCGGTCAGCCTCGCCGGCGTGCCGAAGAAGCCGGGCGGCAGCAGCCGCCGCAGTCATGTGCCGGTCGAGAAGCCAAAGCACCGCTACCACAAGGCGATCGAGGCCTTCATCGACCAGCTGCAGGACAAGCTCGGCCTCAGCGACGATCGGGACGGTAGCGACGGCCCGAGCCTGTCGATCACCGACACCGCGCTGCTGTCGCTGGACGCGATGCAGGCGTCGATCGGGCGCTGCATGCTCGCCGCCTATCCGCCGGACCTGCTGATCGAGGTACCGATCAACACCTGCGGCGCGCACGAGTTCTACCGTGCTGCCGAGGTCATCAGGGCCGGCGAGGAATCGACCGAGCGGGCGCTGGAGCGATTCGAACGGGGATGACCGACGCGCTAAGGGGGCGCGCGGACCGGCTACTCGGCCAACACCGGCGGCGCCGGCTGCGCGTAGCCGTAGCCGGATTGCGGCGGCGCGTAGGCATACGGCGCGTAGCGGCCCCAGTATGGCGCACGATGGTTATAGCCACGCCCCCACGCGTCGCCGGCTCCGTAACCACTGCCGTACCCGCGCATGTTGCTGCTGGCGCGGCCGGACAGGCTCATACTGAAGTCCGCGCCGCCGGCGGCATCACCGCCGCGGAACTGCTCGCCGCCGTGCCCGCCGGCCCCGTAGCCGCTGCCGAGGCCGTAGTTCGGAACCCAGCCGTTGCCGGCCCACGGGCCGCTCATCGGGCCGCCCCACCAGGCCACCGCCGTTGCCGACAGGCCAATGCCGGCGGCCATTACCACGATTCTTGCAATCATTGCCTCTCCTCACCGTTGCCTGCAGTCGCAGCGCGGCGGCGTGCGCCTACCGCGCCTGGCTGGGTAAAAGAATGCGGGTGGAGGGGCGTGCATATGCCTTGCGCGATGTGGCTATTCGACATGGTCATGGCGCCGCCGGGGCCGCCGAGACCGACCATGGGCGCGGCGAGACGCCCGCCTGGGCCGACTGACGGCTAACGCGGTAACGCCTCCGGTCGTGGACGCCGTGTCCGGCCACGCGACGCTGCCGTGGCCGGTCCCCGGCCCGACCGATCAGGCGGCGTGCAGCGTGGTCTCGATCGTGGACGACACCGCACCCGACCGCGTCGTGGGCGTCGCCAGCGCGAGCGCGCACGGCACAGCCGTGAATCCTTGGGACGACACACGACGGGAACCGCAGGCGCGCGCCCGCGCGGTGCCGAACGCGTTACCCATCGGCACAGCCAATGCCGCGCAAGCGCGCCGTGTACCGGCACTGGCGAATGGGTCTGAATGACAGATTGGGGGCAGGACAGGACGCTATCGGTCGACGAAGCCCGCGCGCGCGAGCATCGCCAGATCGATCGGCGGCACGCCGGCATCCGCGGCACGCTCGCCGAGCAGCAGTCGTTCGAGGTAGCGCGCGACCAGGTCGACCTCGAGGTTGACCTCGCGATCGGCCGCATAGCCGTGCATGATCGTCTCCTGCAGCGTGTGCGGCACGATGTTCAGCTCGAAGCGGTTGCCATGCACGGCGTTGACGGTCAGGCTGGTTCCATCGACCGTGATCGATCCCTTGTGCGCGATGTAGCGGGCCAGTTCGCGCGGCGCCTCGATCGTGAAACGCACCGAACGTGCATCGTCGTGACGCTCGATGACGCGACCGAGGCCATCGACGTGGCCGCTGACCAGGTGCCCGCCGAGTCGCGTCGCCAGCGTCAGTGCCTTTTCCAGGTTCACCGGGCTGCCCCGTTGCAGCCGGCCAAGGCCGGTCAGCGACAGCGTTTCGCGCGACACATCGGCGACGAAACCGTCACCGGGCAGCTCGACCGCGGTCAGGCACACGCCGTTGACGGCGATGCTGTCGCCGGGGGCGACGTCGCCGAGATCCAGTTTGCCGGTGCGAATACGCAGCCGCATGTCGCCGCCACGCTGCTCGAGCGCGGCGACCTCGCCGACCGCCTGGATGATCCCGGTGAACATGCTCGGTACCTCCTGCTCACCCGCGCCGCGGGCGAAGCGTCAGGCGCAGGTCATCACCGACCCGGCGCACATCGTCGAATCCGAATCCCAGCCGCTGCTCCATCGCGTCGACGCCGGGCAGATCGACCAGCGCCCGCGCCGCATGGCCCATCAGGTGCGGCGCCTGGTAGACGATCAGCTCGTCGACCAGACCGGCCTGCAGCATCGCGCCGGCCAGCGTCGACCCGCTCTCGACCAGTAGCTCAATGACGTCGCGCGCGGCGAGCATCGCCAGCACGCTCTGCAGGTCGATGCGGCCGCCGATCTGCGGCAGGCGCTCGACATCGGCGCCGGCCTCGCGCAGCTCGGCCTCGCTGTCGGCCGGTGCACCCTGTCCGCAGACCACGAGCGTGTCGCCCGCGAGTTGCAGCATGCGCGCCCGCGGCAGCATACGCAGTCGGGTGTCGAGCACGACGCGCAGCGGCTGGCGCACGTCGTCGCTGGCGTCGACACCGCGCAAGTCTGTGCTGCCGAGGCGTACGTTCAGCGACGGATCATCGGCAAGCACGGTGTCGATGCCGGTCATTATCGCACTGCTGCGCGCGCGCAGGCGCTGGACGTCGCGGCGCGCCTGCTCACCGGTGATCCACTGGCTCTCGCCGCTGGCCATCGCGGTGCGGCCGTCCAGGCTCATCGCCAGTTTGCAGCGCACGTAGGGCCGCTGCCGGCGCATGCGCATCAGGAATCCGGGATTCAGCGCCTCGGCGTCCGCTTGCAGCAGGCCGACCGCGGCGTCGATGCCGGCGTCGCGCAGTCGCGCCACGCCGTGTCCGGCGACCAGCGGGTTCGGATCCTCGATCGCCGCGACGACGCGCGCGACCCGCGCTGCAATCAGCGCGTCGGCACAGGGTGGCGTACGGCCGTGGTGCGCGCACGGCTCCAGTGTCACGTATACGGTGGCGCCCGCGGCCCGGGGCCCGGCGGCGTCCAGCGCGAGGCGTTCGGCGTGCGCCGCGCCGGCGCGGCGGTGCCAGCCCTCGCCGACGACGCCGCCGTCGTTGACGATGACGCAGCCGACGCGCGGGTTGGGGTCGGTCGTGAACAGGCCGAGTTCGGCGAGGTGCAGCGCCCGCGCCATGTACCGGCGGTCGTCGGCGCTGAACGACACTGTCATTTGTCGTCGTCGAGCAGGTCCAGCTGCTGGCGGCGCGCCTCTGGCGTGAGCTGCGTCTCGAGGCGTTCGATCTCTTCGCGGAACGCGTGCACGTCCTCGAACTGGCGGTATACCGACGCGAAGCGCACGTACGCGACCTGGTCGAGTTTCTTCAGCTCATCCATGACCAGCTCGCCGATCTTGCGCGACGACACCTCGCCGTCGCCGCCTGCCATCAGGCGCCGCGTTATGTGACTGATCGCGGCATCGGTCGCCTCGGTCGAGACCGGG
The DNA here is from genome assembly GCA_030065815.1 of Gammaproteobacteria bacterium. Classification (GTDB taxonomy): domain Bacteria; phylum Pseudomonadota; class Gammaproteobacteria; order Chromatiales; family Chromatiaceae; genus Thiosocius. The sequence goes on from JASJCU010000001.1 coordinate 8,723, forward strand.
CGCTTCTCCAGTGCCCGCTCGATGCCGGCGCGCAGCTTGCGCCCGTCGAAGTTGACGCGGCGGCCGTCGCTCTTGACGACGCGCGGCAGGTTCAGCTCGGCGGATTCGTAGGTCGTGAAGCGCTCCTTGCAGACGTTGCACTCGCGCCGCCGGCGCACCTGGTCGCCATCACCGTGCAGCCGCGAATCGACGACCTTGGTGTCCTGGGCTCCGCAGAACGGACAGCGCATCGGATCAGGGCCGAGGGCCGAGGGCCGAGGGCCGAAGGAACGCGCCGACCGGGGCCCGACCGTCGCGGGCACGCCAGATCCCCATGCAGGTTCGATGAAAACGCACTTGCACGCCCTCGTACCTCGCTGCTCTTTCCCCGTTTCTCGCTACTTATAGACCGGATAGCGGGCGCAGATGTCGAGCACCTTGGCCTTGACCGCGTCGATCACGGCCTGGTCGCCGCGGCCGTCGATGACGTCGCACATCCAGTTGGCCAGCTCACGGCACTCGTGCTCGCCGAAGCCGCGCGTGGTCACGGCCGGTGTGCCGACGCGGATCCCGGACGTCACGAACGGCGACTGCGGGTCGTTCGGTACCGCGTTCTTGTTGACCGTGATGTTGGCGGCGCCGAGCCAGGCATCGACGTCCTTGCCGGTCAGGCCGGCGCCGATGAAGCTGACCAGGAACAGGTGGTCGTCGGTGCCGTTGGAGACGACGTCGTAGCCGCGGTCCATGAACACCTGGGCCATCACCTGGGCGTTGCTGACGACCTGCTTCTGGTAGTCGACGAACCCGGGCTCCATCGCCTCTTTGAACGCCACCGCCTTGGCGGCGATCGCGTGTTCGAGCGGGCCGCCCTGGCCGCCGGGGAACACCGCCGAGTTGAGTTTCTTCGCGATCTCCTCGTTGGCCCTGGCCAGGATCAGGCCGGCGCGCGGGCCGCGCAGCGTCTTGTGGGTCGTCGTCGTCACGACATCGGCGATCGGCACCGGGTTCGGGTAGATGCCGGCCGCGACCAGCCCGGCGATGTGCGCCATGTCGACGAACAGGTAGGCACCGACCGCATCGGCGATGTCGCGGAAGCGCTGCCAGTCGACGACCCGCGAGTAGGCGGAGAACCCGGCGATGATCATCTTCGGCCGGTGTTCCCTGGCCAGCCGTTCGACCTCGTCGTAGTCGATCTCGCCGGTCTCGCTGTCGATCCCGTACTGCACCGCGCTGTAGATCTTGCCCGAAAAGCTCGGCTTGGCGCCGTGCGTCAGGTGACCGCCATCGGCCAGCGACATGCCGAGGATGGTATCGCCCGGCTGGCACAAGGCCATGTACACGGCAAGGTTGGCCGACGAACCGGAGTGCGGCTGGACGTTGGCGTAGTCGGCGCCGAACAGCTGCTTGGCGCGGTCGATCGCGAGCTGCTCGACGGCATCGACGTTTTCGCAGCCGCCATAGTAGCGCTTGGCCGGGTAGCCCTCGGCGTACTTGTTGGTCAACACCGAACCCTGCGCCTCGAGCACGCGCGGGCTGGTGTAGTTCTCGGACGCAATCAGCTCGATGTGCTCTTCCTGACGACGCTCCTCGGCGCGCATCGCCGTCGCCAAGTCGTCATCGTAGCCCGCGATCGTCATCTCTTTGCCGAACATCCAGTCACCTCGCCGAACCCTGAATCCGGAAACGCGAACGGCCCCTGCGGGGCCGTCAGCCGGTGCGGCCTGCCGCCACCTCCGGTAATCGCGCGAGTCTGCTGCAGTTCGTGCATAGCGTCAAGGCCGCACGTGGCGGCGTCGTGGACGTATGTCCTAAAGATGCGCCCGGCCACGCCGCTGCAATCTCGCGACGGGGACGGCAACGGCAGGCTCGTGGACGGAATGCGCAGATCCAGGCTGTGGCGGAGCACGCGGCGTGCTTTTTGGCAATGCACGCTGCTGGTGCTCGCCGGCGTCGTCCTCAGCACGACAACACGCGTGGCGCACACCGCTGGCTGCGCACCTGAACGACAAACGGCGCCGGATGGCGCCGCCTTCTGTATCGATATGGGGTGGACGATGGGGATCGAACCCACGACCACTGGTGCCACAAACCAGGGCTCTACCAACTGAGCTACGCCCACCATAAACTGTGTCGGTGCGCCGCCCGCAACCGCGGCGGACCTGGCGCATGATCCGGTGCGCCGCCCGCAACCGCGGCGGACCTGGCGCATGATCCCCGGGAACCGTGGCGCCCCGAGGAGGATTCGAACCCCCGACCTACGGATTAGAAGTCCGTTGCTCTATCCAACTGAGCTATCGGGGCCGAACTGGTACGGTTTGGTCGGGGTAGAGAGATTCGAACTCCCGACATCCTGCTCCCAAAGCAGGCGCGCTACCAGACTGCGCTATACCCCGACGGCTGCTCCGCGCAATCGCGAAGGCGCTAAATGATACGCAGCGGCCGTTTTGCCGTCAATCCGCGCCCCGTGCTCTGCTATCATCGCGGGTTTGCGCAAGAAAAGGGGGCAAGGGTTGCAGATGGGCGCTCAGATTCTCGACGGCAAGGCGATCGCGGCCGATCTCCGCGCGCAGATCGCGTCCCTGGTCGCCGCCCGCGTCGCCGAGGGCCGCCGCCCGCCGGGCCTGGTCGTCGTGCTGGTCGGTGACAACCCGGCCTCGCAGGTCTACGTACGCAACAAGCAGAAGGCCTGCGAACAGGTCGGCTTCGCATCCGAGATCGTGCGCCTGTCCGGCGAATCCACGCAGGCCGAGCTGCTCGATCTGATCGACGACCTCAACGCCCGCGACGACGTCGACGGCATCCTCGTGCAGCTGCCGCTGCCGCCACAGATCGACGAGGACACGGTGACCGAGCGCATCCTGCCGACCAAGGACGTCGACGGCTTCCACCCCTACAACGTCGGCAAGCTGGTATTGCGCCAGCCGACGTTGCGGCCGTGCACGCCGAAAGGCGTCATGACGATGCTCTCGCGTACCGGGATCGCGCTGGTCGGCAAGGACGCGGTGATCGTCGGCCAGTCGAACATCGTCGGACGGCCGATGTTCCTCGAGCTGCTGATGGCGCGCTGCACCGTGACCGTGTGCCACAGCAAGACGCGCGACCTCGCTGCCAAGGTGCGCGGCGCCGACGTCGTCGTCGCCGCGGTCGGCGTCCCGCGTTTCATCAAGGCGGACTGGGTGAAACCCGGCGCGATCGTCATCGATGTCGGTATCAACCGCCTCGACGACGGCAGCCTGTGCGGCGACGTCGATACCGACGCGGTCGCCGAGGTCGCGGCCTGGATCACGCCGGTTCCTGGCGGGGTCGGGCCGATGACGGTCGCGACGCTGCTGGAAAACACCCTGGTGGCCGCCGACCTGCACGACCCGGACTGATCCCGGTCGACACGACGGCGCCGCAGCCGGGCTTCAGCCAGCCCCGGGCGGCAACGCCGCGGCACGTGCCAGGAACGCTGCAACGGGTTCACCGCAGGCGCGCAGCGCGACGCGCGGCTGCAGCGACAGCTTGACGACGTCGCCGTCGACATCGAACTGCTCCCGCCCCAACAGCATCACCAGGCGCCGACAGAACGCGTTGCCCTGCTCGACGTCGTCGCACTGCAGGTAGACCAGGAAGCGGTCGCCGTCGCGCATCGGCAGGTCGCCTTCGCGCGTCTGACCGCGCACCGCACGGCCGGCGACGTCCAGCAGCCGGTCGACCGCGGCGCGCCCGTGGCGTCGTTCTACGGTGTCGAGGTAGGCGAACCCGATGATCGCAAGCGCCAGCTGACTGCGGCCGGCACGATCATCGCGGGCGGCCAGGTTGGACACCACCTCGTCGACGTAACTGCGCCGGTAGAGGCCGCTGACCGGATCGCGCAGCAGGTCGTCGGCGGCGGCGCCGCGCGCCCGCTGCCCGACAGCCGCGGCGACACCGAACAGCACCGCGGCGGCGACAATCAACAGCGCCTGATCGCTCGTGACCGGCCCGCCTGGCGTCGCCGACACCAGCTCTGCCGCGGGCCGCACCGAGACGCCGATCGCCATGCCGACCAGTGCGATCCCGGCACCGGCCAACCCGATCGCCGCACGTCGCAGCGGCCTGCCCGTCGTCCCGTCCAGTATCCTCATCGACCCGCAATCCATTCGTGTTGTTGTTGGCCGCGTTAGCGGCCGCGCGGCGGTTTTTTGAACGCACCCGGGGCGTGTAGAATCGCCGCCTTCGCATCCCATCCGGCCGCAACCGGCAGAGGACCATGGCCCAGTACATCTACACCATGAACCGCGTCAGCAAGACCGTGCCGCCCAAGCGCCAGATCCTGCGCGACATTTCGCTGTCCTTCTTCCCGGGCGCCAAGATCGGCGTGCTCGGACTCAACGGCGCCGGCAAGTCGTCGCTGCTGCGGATCATGGCGGGCGTGGACAGCGACATCGACGGCGAGGCACGGCCGCAGCCGGGCATCAAGGTCGGCTACCTGCCGCAGGAACCGCAGCTCGACGCGGCCAAGGACGTGCGCGGCAACGTCGAGCAGGCGCTCGGCCATATCACCGAGGCGCAGGCCGAACTGGACAAGGTCTATGCCGCCTACGCCGAGCCCGATGCCGATTTCGACGCACTGGCCAAGCGCCAGGCCGAACTCGAGAACATCCTGCAGGCGTCCGACGGCCACAACCTCGAACGTCAGCTCGAGGTCGCCGCCGACGCGCTGCGCCTGCCGCCGTGGGACGCCGACGTGACCAAGCTGTCCGGCGGCGAGCGCCGTCGCGTCGCACTGTGCCGGCTGCTGCTGTCCAAGCCGGACATGCTCCTGCTCGACGAGCCGACCAACCACCTCGACGCCGAATCCGTGGCGTGGCTCGAACGCTTCCTGCACGACTACCCTGGCACCGTCGTTGCCGTCACCCACGACCGCTACTTCCTCGACAACGTCGCCGGCTGGATCCTCGAACTCGACCGCGGTCACGGTATCCCGTGGCAGGGCAACTACTCGTCGTGGCTGGAGCAGAAAGAGGCGCGCCTCGAGCAGGAAGAGAAGCAGGAGGCCGGTCGCATCAAGACGATGAAGCAGGAACTCGAGTGGGTGCGGCAGAACCCGAAGGGTCGCCAGGCCAAGAGCAAGGCACGCCTGGCCCGCTTCGAGGAACTGCAGAGCCAGGATTTCCAGAAGCGCAACGAGACCAACGAGATCTACATCCCGCCCGGCGAGCGCCTCGGCGACCTGGTCATCGAGGCCGAGGGGCTGCAGAAATCGTTCGGCGACAAGCTGCTGTACAAGGATCTGAGCTTCAACCTGCCGAAGGGCGGCATCGTCGGCATCATCGGCCCGAACGGCGCCGGCAAGACGACGCTGTTCCGCATGCTGAGCGGCGACGAGACGCCGGACGCCGGCGAGCTGCGGATCGGCGACACGGTCAACATCGCCGCGGTCGACCAGAGTCGCGATGCGTTGAACGACACGCACACGGTCTGGCAGGAGATCTCCGACGACCAGGAGATCATCACGGTCGGCAACTTCCAGATGCCGTCGCGCGCCTACTGTTCGCGGTTCAACTTCAGGGGTTCGGACCAGCAGAAGAAGGTCGGCGACCTGTCCGGCGGCGAGCGCAACCGCGTGCACCTGGCGAAGCTGCTGAAGTCCGGCGGCAACGTGCTGCTGCTCGACGAACCGACCAACGACCTCGACGTCGAGACCCTGCGTGCGCTCGAAGAGGCGCTGCTCGCGTTCCCCGGCTGCGCCGTCGTGATCTCGCACGACCGCTGGTTCCTCGACCGCATCGCGACCCATATTCTGGCCTTCGAGGGCGACTCCGAGGTGGTCTGGTACGAGGGAAACTTCGCCGACTACGAGGACGACAAGAAGCGCCGCCTCGGTGACGACGCCGTCAACCCACACCGCATCAAGTACAAGCGGATCGACGCCTGATCGCCCGGACTCCACCCGTGAGGGCCATACCGATGATGTCCAGACTGTTGCCTGTCGTCTGCCTAGTCTTGGTTGCGGCGCTGGCGATCCCGGGCCGGGCGGCGCCCCCGGCGGTCGCCGACGGCGCGCACGCCGAATCCCTGCCGAGCCCCGCGGTCGCCGAGCCGCGACGCGGCAACGTGCGCCTGAGCAGCGTGCTGGCGTCCGGCGGGGAGCCCTTCCCCGGCACCCACTTCACGGTGCTGCGCGACCAGCCGGGCACCTTCGGCGAGGCGCGCCAGCACATCATGGCGCGTGCCGGACCCAAGGCAGTCGCCGATTTCCGGCTCAGCGCCGACCGCTACCGTGTCCGGGTCCGCAACGGCGCCGTGTCGGCAACGCAGACCATCGACGTGCCGGCAAGCGGTGACCTGAGTGCGCAGATCGTGCTCGGCGCCGCCGAGCTGCGCCTCGCGGCGACCCTCGACGCGTCCGGCACGGCGGCCGAGCAGGCATGGTTCCGGATCCTGCGTGACGCCACCGACGCCTACGGCAACCCGGTGCGGGAGCAGGTCGCCAGCGACGGCTACGGCGACGCGGCCCGCTTCGTGCTGCCGGCCGGCGACTACGTCGCCGAGGCCCGCTACGGCGACGCGACGGTGCAGCGGCCGGTCACGCTGCGGGCCGGTGAGCGCCGCCGCCTCGACCTGGTCCTCGGCGCCGGGCGGCTCGATCTCGTCGCGACGCTGAGCGCCGACGGCGAACCGGTCGGTGGTGTCGACTTCACGCTGCTGCGGCACGGCGACGACCCGGGGTCGCCGCTGGTCGAGGTGGCCGGCGCCGACACCACGGCCGCGGTGTCGTTCGTCGTGCCGCACGGCGACTACGTCGCGCGGGCGCGCCTCGACCGCGCCGTCGTCGAGGCCCCGGTGACTGTCGTCGCCGGCGAGGCGGCCGCGCTCGAACTGCCGCTGCAGGCCGGTGAGCTGGTGGTCCATGCGACATTGGCCGGCCGTGACGACGCGCTGCTCGACAGCTGGTTCGAGGTACGACCGGACACCGACGACGACGGCGGCGCACCGGCGGCCGCGCGCGGCCCGGGCGACCGGGTGCGTTTCGTGCTGCCGTCCGGCACACACCGCGTGCGCGCACGCCACGGCCGCAGCGCGGGTTCGGCGCGCGTCGACATCGCGCCCGGGACCGCGCAGACGCTGGCCGTGGCGCTCGACGCCGGCCGCGTCAGCGTCAGCCTGGTGCAGGCCGACGCGGCGGACGCGCAGCACCACACCTGGTTCTCGGTGTATCGCATCGAGCACGACGCCGCCGGTCGCGAACGCCGCGAACGGGTTTACAACGACGGCTATTTCGCGAGTACCGACATCGTGCTGCCGGCCGGCGACTACATCGCCTATGCGCAGGCCGCCGGCAGACGCGGCGAACGGCGCTTCGCCGTCGAACCCGGACGCCTGCAGCGGGTGGAGATCAGGGCCAGCCGTTGAATCGGCTGGCGGCCGCGAGCCGTGCACAGGACACCGTCGCCGCGGCGCCTGGCTCGGTCAGCGCGGGTTCAGCGGGTTACTCGGCGGGGGCCTCCGGTGCGACCGGTGGCCACGGCGGGAGGTAGCCGTAGGGGGCGCCGTAGTACGGGATGTGCGCGTTGTAGCCGTAACCATTGCCGTAGCCGTCGCCGACACCGTAGCCGTGACCGCGGCCCTCGCCACGGAAGCGCGCGCTCATGTTGAAGTCGAACGTGAAGTCGGCCTCGGCATCGCCGGCACCGTCGACATAGCCGTTGTTGTAGCCGTTGCCGTAGCCGCTGTTGCCCCAGTCGTTCCAGCCCCAGAAGGCCGATGCCGGCATCGCCGCGATCAGGGCTGCCAATGCGATCATCTTTTTCATGATTAAATTCCCGAAACCGTTAACCGTCGGCGGCCGCGCACCTGCCACCCGAATTAAGAGAAAGTATATAAGCAATTTCTTAAATTGCAAGCGATTTTTGCACCGCACAATCCGCGCCCTGTCCTGAACCGCCGGCGCCGGCCGGCCCGCGCGCGGACGACGCCACCAGACCTCACGGAGCCACCGAGACCCCGATGGACTCACCCGACGAGTTTTTCGCCCGTGCCAATCGCCTGCTCGACCGCTGGGAGACCCTGCTCGACGGCCGTGCCAGCCCTCCCGACTGGATCCACGACGCCTACCGCTGGCGCCACGATCGCCGCGGCATGCGGCTGCTGCCGGTCAAGCGCCCGCATCGCGTCGACCTCGCCGACCTGCTGTGCATGGACCGTCAGAAGGCCGAGGTCTTGCGCAACACCACGCAGTTCATGCGTGGCCTGCCGGCCAACAACGTGTTGCTGTGGGGCGCCCGCGGCACCGGCAAGTCGACGCTGATCAAGGCCGTGTTCAACGCCTTCGTCAACGACGGCCTGCGCCTGATCGAGGTCGAGAAGGAACACCTGGTCGACCTGATCGACATCGTCGACGTACTCGACGGCCGCGCGGAACGCTTTCTGCTGTTCTGCGACGACCTGTCGTTCGACGCCGACGACGCCGGGTACACGGCGCTCAAGGCCGTGCTCGAGGGTTCGATCGCGGCGCCGCCGGCGAACGTGCTGATCTACGCGAGCTCGAATCGGCGCCACCTGCTGCCCGAGCACAAGGCCGAGAACCAGGACGTGCATGTCGTCAACGGCGAGATCCATCCCGGCGACGCGATCGAGGAGAAGATCTCGCTGTCCGAGCGTTTTGGCCTGTGGCTGTCGTTCTATCCGTTCAGCCAGGACGACTACCTGGCGATCGTCGAACACTGGCTGGACCGTCTCGGCGCCGGCGACCTCGCCGATCCCGAGACCCGCCGTGCGGCGCTGGCGTGGGCACGCCAGCGTGGTTCGCGCAGCGGCCGGGTCGCGCGCCAGTTCGCCGTCGACCAGGCGGGCCGCGATGCCTGAGCCCGGCGTCGCGGTGCGGCGCATCGACTTCGCGGACGCCGCCGACATGGCGCGTTACCTGGCCATGCTCGACGCCTATGCGCGCGACCCGATGGGGGCGTCGCGACCGTTGGCCGATGACGTCCGCGCACGCCTGGCGCGCGACCTGCCGCGACACCCGACCGCGATCGGCCTGCTCGCCGAACGGCATGGCGTCGCGGTCGGTTTCGCGACCTGTTTCGCCGCCTACTCGACGTTCGCGGCGCGGCCGCTGCTCAATGTCCACGACATCGCCGTCGTCGCGGAATGGCGCGGTCACGGTGTTGCCGACGCGCTGCTCGACGCGGTCGCACGGCAGGCGCTGGCGATGGGCTGCTGTCGGATCACGCTCGAGGTGCGCGCCGACAACCCGCGCGCGCGCCGCGTCTATCAGCGCAACGGCTTCGTCCCCGGCGACTGCGAGCTATTCCTGCACAGACCGCTGTAGCCGGCAGCCGATCACCAGCCAGCACGGTGCCCACCGCCGCGGTCCGGCACGTGTACAGCGGCAGCGCGCGGTCAGCGGGCGTCGAGCGCCCGCGTCGACAGCGGCGGTCGTTTCAGCAGCCCCGGCCGCCAGCGCACCAGCAGCAGCACGAACAGCACCGCGGCGTAGATCAGCGGCTCGAGGAGATCGGCCTTGACCAGCCACAGGAAGTGCAGGACGCCGAGCACGGCGACCGCGTAGACCGTGCGGTGCAGGCGTTTCCAATGCCGGCCGAGGCGCCGCATCATCGCGCGCGTCGACGTCAGCGCCAGTGGCAGGAGCAGCAGCCAGGCGACGAAACCGACGGTGACGAACGGCCGCTTGGCGATATCGGCGAGCATGTTGGCCCAGCGCAGTTCCTGGTCCAGCCAGATCCAGGTCAGGAAATGCAGCGAGACGTAGAAGAACGCGAACAGGCCGAGCATGCGGCGGAACGTCAGCCAACCGCTCCATGCGGTCAGCTGGCGCAGCGGCGTCATCGCCAGCGTCAGCAGCAGGAAGCGCAATCCCCAATCGCCGGTGGTGTGGGTCACGCGCTCGAGCGGGTTGGCGCCGAGGTCGCCGACGGCAGCGCCGTGCACGAGCAGGCCGAACGGGATCAACGCCGCGCCGAACAGCAGCGGCTTGGCGACGAAGCGCCGCCACGGGAACGCGTGCTCGGGCCTGTCCATCAGTAGAACTTGCGCAGGTCCATGTCCTTGTACAGGTGCGCCACCTGGTCGGCGTAGCCGTTGAACATCGGGGTCTCGTGCTTGCGCGAGAACAGGCCCTCGCCGAGGACGCGGTGGCGCGCCTGGCTCCAGCGCGGGTGATCGACGCTCGGGTTGACGTTGGCGTAGAAGCCGTACTCGTCGGGTGCCATGCGCCACCAGGTCGTCTCCGGCACGCCGTGCACGAAGCTGATGCGCACGATCGACTTGATGCTCTTGAAGCCGTACTTCCACGGCACGACGAGGCGCAGCGGCGCGCCGTTCTGGTTCGGCAGGACCTCGCCGTACAGCCCGGTCGCGAGGATCGTCAGCGGATGCATGGCCTCGTCCATGCGCAGGCCTTCGCGGTACGGCCAGTCGAGGATCGCACGCCGTTGGCCGGGCATCTGCTCGGGATCGAGCAGGGTCTCGAAGCGCACGTAGTTGGCGCGCGACGTCGGCTTGAAACGCCGCAGCAGGTCGCCGAGCGGAAACCCTATCCACGGCACGACCATGGCCCAGGCCTCGACGCAGCGCAGTCGGTAGATACGCTCCTCCTGCGTGAAGCCGGTCAGTATGTCCTCGATACCGATCTCGCCAGGGGCCTCGCACTCGCCGTCGACGACGACGTTCCACGGCCGCGTCCGCAGCGTGTGCGCGTTTTCCGCCGGGTCCGCCTTGTCGGTACCGAACTCGTAGAAGTTGTTGTACTGGGTCACGAACTCGTAGTCGGTGAGTTCGAGGCCCCTGCCATGCGGCGTCTCGACGACGCCGGCGATCGCGTCGCGTTGTCCGGCCGGCGCGACCAGCGCCGCGGCCGGGCCGCTCAGCGCCGCGCCGACACCGGCGGCAGCGGCGGCCTTGAGGAAGGCACGACGCTGCGCATAGACGTCGGCGGGTGTGATCTCGGACGACCGGATGTCGCCGTGGCGCCTGATCAGCATGTCTTTGGATTCCCGTGCTATTTTCGTCTTGAATAGGACCCGTCCGGGCGACGAACGATTTCACGACGGACCCGAACGCCCGCGCCGGCTGCGCCGCGCGTGCCACAGCAACGGCACGATCGCACCGCCGAACGTCGCGGCCATCGACAGTTCGCGCGTGCCACCGAGCGCCAGTACGCTGAACCCGGACGCCGCACCAAGCATTACCGACAGCACGACGAGCCGGATGGTGCGACAGATGCGGCAGCCTGTCCTCGACATCGCTGGCGAATCCCTCCCCGGCGTTGAGTCGCCACGCGCCGCGTATTACAGATGGCGCAGGCCCGAATCAGCCGATAGCGTCGCTGCGCGCTGCATCGCCCAGCGTATCCGGAGCCCGTTCCGCGGCGTCATGCACTCGGTCGTCACCGACTGGGCCGACGCGGCGACCATCGACGGCAGGCAGTGCGCGCCGTACGTGCGCGGCGAGTGCCTGTACGAAGATCTCGACGACGGCGCCGTCATGATCGTTCCCGGCGTCAAGTATGGCACCTGGTCGCGCCAGGCCGGTTTCCGTCGCGCGCCGGTACGCATGCCGAGCTTCGACGCCCGGGTCCGCGAACAGCGTGACAGGCTGCTGGCAGCGGTCAGGCAGCACGCCGACGACCTGCCCTTTGCGCTCGTCGACCGCTTCGAACTGTGGCTGCTGCATGCGACGACCGGGGTGCCGCTGGCGCTGATCGCGTCGGCCTGCGACGCGGCGGCGTGTGACCCGCCGGGCACGCCGCGCTGCACGCGGGGTCAGCGCTGTCTCGCCGGGCTGCCGTCGACGCCGCCGCCGGGCCGGTCGCCGCTTCGCATTTCGCGTCGCTGTACGTCGACGCCGGGGCACTGTCGGCCGCGCAGCGGCCGCTGTTGCAGCGCCTGTTCGACCGGCAGGCACCGGCAATCCTGCACCTGCGGGTACTCGGTGACGCGACCCGTCTGCGTTTCGAACGCGCGGCGTGCCGCCACGCCCTGCGCCTCGCCGAACAGCTGCCGCTGTGCCCGCGCGTGATCGACCGCCAGGCGATCACGGCAGCACGGGTCGAGGCACGCATGCGCCGCGCGCGCGGCGTGCACGAACGCGGGCGCGATGGCGATGACGGCCTGTCTCCGGACTATGTCGATATGTCGAGGTGCCCGACGGCCGATCACGCGGCAGCGGCGCGGACACAGGCCCGGCGGCCCTGTCAACGGCGGCCGGCGGCGGTCGCGACCGGCGTCGACGACGGCGCTGGCGGCATCCCCCGGGGACGCCGGCCGGCAATGTTGGGGATCAGCGCGCTCAGTAGTGCGGCGGGGGCGGCTCACTGCCGCCGTCGGCGTCGAGCGGCGACGGCCGCAACTCGCGCAGCTCCTGCTGCAGGCGGTCGAGGGCCGCGCGCAGGTCGTCGATCTGGCGCCCCTGGCGCACGAAGACCTCGTTGAGCGCCTCGATCGCCAGCTCCTGGTGGGCGAATCTCGTCTGCAGGTCCTCGAGCGCGTCGCTCATGCCAGCCAGCGCCGCGCGTTGCGGAACAGGCGCCGCCATGGCGCGTCCTCGATCCAGCCGTCCGGCCGCCACGAATGCTGCACCGCGCGCACGACACGCTCCGGGTGCGGCATCATGATCGTGACCCGGCCGTCGGTCGTCGTCAGGCCGGTGATGCCCTCCGGCGAGCCGTTCGGGTTGGCCGGGTAGCGGACCGCCGGTTCGCCGCCGTTCTCGACATAGCGCAGTGCGACCTGCGGGCGTGCACTGTAGAGCTGCCCCGGCGCCGCGAACTCGGCACGGCCCTCACCGTGGGCGACGACGATCGGCAGCCGCGAGCCGGCCATGCCGTCGAGCAGGATCGACGCGGTCGGCATGACCTCGACCATGACCATGCGTGCCTCGAACTGCTCCGAGCGGTTGCGCACGAAATGCGGCCAGTGACCGGCACCGGGGATCAACGTCTTGAGGTTGGACAGCATCTGGCAGCCATTGCAGACGCCCAGGCCGAAGGTGTCGTCACGCTCGAAAAACGCGCTGAACTGGTCGCGCGCCCGGTCGTTGAACAGGATCGACTTGGCCCAGCCCTCGCCGGCGCCGAGCACGTCGCCGTAGCTGAAGCCGCCGCAGGCGACCAGCCCGTGAAAACCGTCGAGTGCGACCCGCCCGGCAAGGATGTCGGACATGTGCACGTCGACACACTCGAGACCGGCCTTGTTGAACGACGCGGCCATCTCGACCTGGCCGTTGACACCCTGCTCGCGCAGGATCGCGACCCGCGGCCGGCGCTGCGCGACGAACGGCGCGCTGACGTCGTCGTTGTGATCGAACGTGAGCTGCACCGACAGGCCAGGGTCGTCGTCGGCGATGCGCGCGTACTCCTCGGCCGCGCAGTCGGGATCGTCGCGCAGTGCCTGCATCTGCGCGGTCGTCTCCGACCAGGCCTGCTGCAACGCGACGCGCTCACCGTCGAACACGTCACGACCGCCGTGGCGGACGCGGATCACGCGATCCTCGCGCACCGTGCCGATCAGCTGGCAGCAATCGCCGAGGCCGGCGCGTTCGAGGGCGTTGAGCACGTCGTCGCTGTCGCTATGGCGCACCTGCAGCACGCCGCCGAGCTCTTCGTTGAACAACACCGCGACGTCGTCGTCGGCGAGACCGGCGAGATCGATGTCGAGACCGCAACGGCCGGCAAACGCCATCTCGCACAGGGTCGTGAACAGGCCGCCGTCCGAACGATCGTGGTAAGCGAGCAGCAGGCCGTCGCGGTTGAGTTCCTGGATCACGTCGAACATGCCGCGCAGCAGCAGCGGGTCGTCGACGTCGGGGGCATGCTCGCCGATCTGGCGGTAGACCTGGGCCAGCGCCGAGCCGCCGAGACGGTTGCGGCCGCGGCCGAGGTCGATCAGCACCAGGTCGCTGTCACCGGCATCGCTGCGCAGCTGCGGCGTCAACGTGCGGCGGACGTCGTCGACCGGCGCGAACGCCGAGACGATCAGCGACAGCGGCGCGGTCATCTCGCGCTCGCCGTCGTCACCCTGCCAGACAGTGCGCATCGACATCGAGTCCTTGCCGACCGGCACCGCGATACCGAGCGCCGGGCACAGTTCCATGCCCACGGCACGCACGGTGTCGTACAGGCGCGCGTCCTCGCCCGGGTAACCGGCCGCGGCCATCCAGTTGGCCGACAGCTTGACGTCGCCGAGCCGCGCGATCGACGCCGCGGCCAGGTTGGTCAGCGCCTCGCCGATCGCCATGCGCCCGGAGGCCGCGGCGTCGAGCAATGCCAGCGGCGTGCGCTCGCCCATGCTCATCGCCTCGCCGCAATAGCCGTCGTAGTCGGCGATCGTCACCGCGACATCGGCGACCGGCACCTGCCACGGACCGACCATCTGGTCGCGCGCGACCATGCCGGTGATGCTGCGATCGCCGATCGTGATCAGAAAGGTCTTGTCGGCGACCGTCGGCAACCGGAGCACGCGCCCGGCCGCGTCGCCGACGGTCACGCCGTCGAGCTGCAGCGGACGCAGCTGCGGCGTGACCCGAGCGACGTCGCGGTGCATGCGCGGCGGCTTGCCGAACAGCAGCGACATCGGCATGTCGATCGGCGTGGCGTCGAAATGGCGATCACCGAGTACCAGCCGCTGCTCGTCGGTCGCCTCGCCGACCACCGCGTAGGGACAGCGCTCGCGCGCGCAGATCGCCTCGAACTCGGCGAGGCGTTCGCGGGCGACGGCCAGCACGTAGCGCTCCTGCGCCTCGTTGCACCAGATCTCCATCGGCGTCATGCCGGGGTCGGCGTTGGGCACCTCGCGCAGCTCGAAGGCGCCGCCGCGATCGCCGTCGTGCACCAGCTCGGGCAGGGCGTTCGACAGGCCACCGGCGCCGACGTCGTGGATGAACAGCACCGGGTTGTCGGCGCCGCGCTGCCAGCAGCGGTCGATGACCTCCTGGCAGCGCCGCTCCATCTCCGGGTTGGCGCGTTGCACCGACGCGAAATCGAGATCCTCGGCCGACGCGCCCGAGGCCATCGACGATGCCGCGCCGCCGCCGAGGCCGATCAGCATCGCCGGACCGCCGAGCACGACCAGCGGCGTGCCGGCCGGGAAGGCCTGCTTCTCGACGTGGTCGGAACGGATGTTGCCGAGACCACCGGCCAGCATGATCGGCTTGTGGTAGCCGCGCAGCTCGTCGCCAGCGGCGCCGGGCACGCGCTCCTCGAAGGTGCGGAAATAGCCGAGCAGGTTCGGCCGGCCGAACTCGTTGTTGAAGGCCGCGGCACCGATCGGCCCCTCGAGCATGATGTCGAGTGCGCTGACGATGCGCCCCGGGCGACCGAAGTCCTCCTCCCACGGCTGTCCGGCGCCCGGTAGACGCAGGTTCGACACCGAGAAACCGCACAACCCGGCCTTCGGCTTGGCACCGACGCCAGTCGCGCCCTCGTCGCGGATCTCGCCGCCGACGCCGGTCGCCGCGCCCGGGTCGGGCGAGATCGCGGTCGGGTGGTTGTGCGTCTCGACCTTCATCAGGATGTTGATGCGCTCGTCGTGACGGCCGTAGACGCCGCTCGCGGGATCCGGATAGAAGCGGTAGCCGTCGCTGCCGCGAATCACGGCGGCGTTGTCGCGGTACGCCGACAGCACGTTGTCCGGTGTACGCTCGGTGGTGTTGCGGATCATCGCGAACAGCGACTTCGGCTGGTCCTTGCCATCGATCGACCAGCTGGCGTTGAAGATCTTGTGCCGGCAATGCTCGGAATTGGCCTGAGCGAACATCATCAGCTCGACGTCGCTGGGGTTGCGCCCGAGCGCAGTGAAGCTCGCGACCAGGTAGTCGATCTCGTCGTCGGACAGCGCCAGGCCGAGCTCACCATTGGCGCGCAGCAGCGCGTCGCGTCCACCGCCGAGCACGTCGACGTTGCCGAACGGTTGCGGTTCGGCATGCCGGAACAGGCGGGCGGCATCATCGAGCGCCGCCAGCACGACCTGCGTCATGCGGTCGTGGAGGCGCGCCGCGACCGCCGCGCGCACGGCGCCATCCAGCGCCACGCCGTCGACGCGGTAGGCGATACCGCGCTCGATACGGCGTATCCGGTCGATCCCACAGTTGTGCGCGATATCGGTCGCCTTGCTCGACCACGGCGAGATCGTGCCGGGCCGCGGTACGACGAGGAACAGTTCACCCTGCCCATCAGCGTCGACGTGCGCCGGGCCGTAATCGAGCAGGCGTTCGAGGATCGTCTGCTCGCGGTCGCCGAGCACGCTGTCGATGTCGACGAAGTGCATGAACACCGCACCCAGGCGCGGTAGCGCGCCGATCTCGTTGGCCAGCTGGCGGGCGAGTTTCTCGAGACGGAATTCGGAGACGGCGGGCGCGCCGCGCAGTGTCAGCATGGAAACCCCGGGTACAGCCGGACGGTTGGGACGGGGAGATGATACTCGACGCCCGCTCGGGCGTCAGGGCGATATCGCGAACCAGTCGCTGGCCTCGTCCTGGATCAGCAGGCTCAGGCAGCCGTCGAGCTCCCCGGAGACCGCCAGCAGCGCATCGCGCGCGAGCGCCGGCGAGTTGTTCTTCTCGCTGAGATGCGCGGCGACCAGGTGACGCAGGCGACAGTGGTCGATGCGCCGCAGAAAGTCGGCGGCCTGGCCGTTGTTCAGGTGCCCGTAGTGACCGCCGACGCGCGCCTGCAGGCTCGGTGGATAGGGGCCGGTCGCGAGCAGGTCGGGGTCGTGGTTGCATTCCAGCAGCAGCGCATCGACGCCGTCGAAGGCGGCGACGACACGCGGCGTGATGCTGCCGAGATCGGTCAACAACCCGAGCCGCGCATCGCGGTGATCGAACACGAACTGCGTCGGTTCGCGCGCGTCGTGCGGCACCGCTACCGGTGTTATCGCCAGATCGCCGATCGCGAACCTACCAGCATGCGCCGCGAACAGTTCGAGTTCGGCGATCGCGCCAAAATCGGCCGCATGCCAGGTACCGTGGCTCATCCAGACCGGTAGCCCAAAGCGGCGCGCCACGGCGCCGACACCACGCATGTGGTCGCCGTGCTCGTGGGTTACCAGGATCGCCGACAGGCTGTCCGGATCGAACGCCAGGCGTTGGCAGCGCGCGACGAACTCGCGCGCGGCGAAACCGCAATCGACCAGGATACGGGTCTCGCCGGCCTCGACCAGCGTGGCGTTGCCACGGCTCCCGCTACCCAGCGAGGCGAAGCGAAACGGCATCCGTCAGCGGATCTGCTCTTGCAACAGGGTCAGGATGCGGATCGCGGTCGGCGAGTTGTCCCGCTGCCCCTGCTCGTCGGCGACGACCACTACGGTGCGCCCGTCGCCGCTACCGACCTTGACCTGGTAGCGATTGGTCGTGTCGATGTCGTCGTCGTTCGACCAGAACGCCAGTCTCGACAGCCAGCCCTTGTCCGCGTCCTGCTTGGACGGATCGTTGTAGCGCACGTAGTAGATGCCGCTGGAGCGATCGCGATCCTCGACGGCGAAACCGACCCGGTCCAGCGTCAGGCCAACGATCCGCCAGGCGCGGTTGAAGCTCTCGTCGATCAGCAGCTGGGTGCCGTCGCGCGTGTTCAGCAATTGCGAGCGCTGGCGCTGCTCGGCGGCGCCGGCCGCCAGGCGTGCCCGGGCACGTTCGTCGGTGGCCCCCATGTAGACCATCAGCCGGCGCAGCATCTCGCCTTCGAGCCCGGGGTCGCGCTCGCGCGGTGTCCAGACCGTGTTCTCGACGCCGCCGCTGCTCGCGGCGATCACCTGCTCCTGCATGCCGTAATGGGTCAAGTACAGCTCGGTGCCGTTGTTCGGAGTGCGCTCGAGGCGGACGCGGTACTGGTCGCGCGTGCCGGTATCGTACAGACCATCGACGGCCCTGCGGATCGTGTCGGTGATGAAGTTGCGCGGGATCTCGGCGCGGTTCTCCAGCCACGAGGTGCGCATTACACCGACGGTCGGGTCCTGCTCGGCCATCAGGATGCCGTTCTCCTGCCAGAAATCGACGACTTTCTGCCACACCGTCTCGACCGGGGCATTGATCTGCAGCCAGCGCTCGTCGCCGTCGCGCCTGACCTGGATGTCGCGGATCACCGGCAACACGTCGCCGGATATGGCGCCGCGTGGCGCCTCGTCGACACCGCGCAGCCGGCGATCGGTCAGGTACTCGGAGTAGCTGGTCGACAGGCCGCCGAAGGTATCGGGCACGCTCATGCGGTCGTTGATGCGGTCGCTGGTCAGGTCCGGCGGGATCTCGAGGTTACGCTCGGCCTGCTGCTCGCGTTTGTACTCGACCGCCTTGTCCGGCAGCACGTCATCGACGTTGACGCTGCCACAGGCGGTCAGCGCCAGGGCCAGCGCCGCTGGGATCAGGTTGCGGGTCAGCTTGTTCATAATGGTCATGTTCCCACGCGACTGGTAGGCCCAGCGCGCATTCAATGCATTGCCAATCAGAGGATTCCGGCCTGCTGCATCGTCGTGCGCAGGCGTTCATGGTGTTCCGGGGACAGCGCCGTCAACGGCAGGCGGATACCGCTGCCGATCCGCCCCATCTCCGCCAGCGCCCATTTCACCGGGATCGGATTGCTCTCGACGAACAGGTCGCGGTGCAGGCCGGCGAGCGTGGCATCGATCTCGGCCGCCTTGGCCGCATCGCCGGCCAGCGCCGCGGCGCACATCGCGTGCATCGCCGCCGGGGCCACGTTAGCGGTTACCGAGATGTCGCCGTTCGCACCGCGCAGGATGGCCTCGCGTGCGGTCGCGTCGTCGCCACTGTAGATCGCGAAACCGGGCGTCGTCAGCTCGCGCAGGCGCGGTATTCGCTCGACGTCGCCGGTTGCCTCCTTGACGCCGACGATGTTGGCGACCGCGGCCAGCCGGCCGACCGTCTCCGGCAGCATATCGACGGCGGTCCGCCCGGGCACGTTGTACAGGATCTGCTCGATGTCGACGGCCTCGGCGACCGCCACGTGGTGCCGGTACAGGCCCTCCTGGGTCGGCTTGTTGTAATACGGTGTGACCAGCAGGCAGGCGTCGGCACCGGCCGACTTGGCGCAGCTCGTCAGCGCGATCGCCTCGCTGGTCGAGTTGGCGCCGGTACCGGCGATCACCGGGATGCGGCCGGCCGCGAACTCGACCGCCAGCCCGATCACGCGGCAGTGCTCGGCCTCGTCGAGCGTCGCCGATTCGCCGGTCGTGCCAACCGCGACAATCGCGTCGCTGCCCTGTTCGACGTGCCAGTCGATCAGGCGCCGGAAGGCCGCGTCGTCGACGCTGCCGTCCGCGTGCATAGGGGTAACGATGGCGACCAGACTGCCCTGGATCATCGGCGAACTCCGACCGGATCAAGCCCTAGATTCTATCGTGCCGGGTTTTGCGGTGCCAAGGGAAGCCGCGGCCGCGGCCGGCGATCAATGCCCCCATTAACACGGTCAGCTTGAGGGCCGCTGCGACCGGAAGTAGAACAGCGCAGGGGCAAGAAACGGATTTACCAGACATGAGTGAGACAGGCGACAGCATCCGCGAGATCCGGATCAACCCGATCGTACCGACCGAGTCGGTGCTGGTGGCGACGGCGCGCGGCATGCGACCGAAGAAGGCCGAGGAGCAGGTCGAGCGCGATAGCCGCACGCATGTCGAGACCTGCCCGTTCTGTCGCGGCAACGAGGAACGCACGCCGCCACAGATTGCCGCGTTCCCCGACGGCGACGACTGGGATATCCGCATCGTGCCCAACCTGTACCCGGTGCTGGGCGACGACCGCGCGCAGCCGAACATCGCGTTCGGC
Organism: Gammaproteobacteria bacterium; assembly: GCA_030065815.1. Classification (GTDB taxonomy): domain Bacteria; phylum Pseudomonadota; class Gammaproteobacteria; order Chromatiales; family Chromatiaceae; genus Thiosocius. Next base: position 28,457 of record JASJCU010000001.1, read on the forward strand.
CTGCAGCAGGTGATCGACGGTTACGGCCGCCACGAGGTCGTCATCGACAACCCCAGCCACGGCATCGCGCTGCACGAAATGCGCGAGGACCACCTGGCGCGCCTGTTCGATGTCTACCGGCAGCGTATGGGTGAACTCTACGCTTCCGACCCGCGCCTGAAATATGTCCTCGTTTTCAAGAACTTCGGCCCCGCCGCCGGGGCCAGCATCGCACACACGCACAGCCAGATCATCGCCACGCCGGTGGTCCCCGAGAACGTACAGAACGAGGTCCAGCACAGCCGCGAGTACCAGCGCAAGTACAATCACTGCGTGTTCTGCTCGCTGATCGACGAGGCGCTGACCTACGAGGCGACGATCTACGATCGCAGCTCCGGGCAGGTACGGCGCAAGATCAACGTCGGTCAATATGTCGTCGAGCGCGGCGAGCGTTTCGTCGCGATCAAACCGTTCGCGAGCCGCTTCGAGTGGGAGATCCACATCCTGCCACTGCAGCACCAGTCGGACTTCCTCAAGGCCAGCGGCGAAGACATGGCCGATTTCGCACGCGTGCTCCAGTGCACGATGGCTCGCCTCGACAAGGTGGTCGGCGGCGTGCAGTACAATTTCTTTCTGCACTCGGTGCCGCACGGCAGCGAGTTCGACGACTGCGACAGCAGCTACCACTGGCACGTCGAGATCTGTCCACGCACCAGCATTCCGACCGGCTTCGAACTCGGCTCCGGGCTGTTCGTCAGCACCGTGAGCCCCGAGGCCGCGGCCGAGGCGCTGCGTGCGGCCGATATCGGCGATCGGTAGAAAATCGAACCGGTTGGAGACAAACCAGACTGCCCGGCAGTAAACTCACGGTTTCACCGCGAAATCACCCGTCACCGGCACCATGCCCGCAAAGAACAGCCATCTCGTGATATCCGCCCTGGGCCGCGACCGGCCGGGGATCGTCAACCAGATCTCCAAGGCGATCTACGAACTCGACTGCAACATCACCGACAGCCGGATGACCGTGCTCGGCGGCGAGTTTGCGATCCTGCTGCTGGTCGAGGGACCGTGGAACCAGCTCGCCAGGCTCGAAGACCAGGTCCCGGATCTCGAACAGCGGCTCGACTTGACGATCACGACCAAGCGCACCGAGGAACGGGCCAGCGACGGCAACCTGCTGCCGTACGGCGTCGATGTGGTCGCGCTCGATCATCCGGGCATCGTCTACAGCCTGGCCACGTTCTTTTCCGACAAGAACATAAACATCGAGGACATGACAACGAGCTGCTATGCCGCCGCGCATACCGGCACACCGATGTTCTCAGTGCGGATGAGCATCGGCATTCCGGCAAACATCCACATCGCGGCACTGCGCGACGAGTTCATGGATTTCTGCGACGGCATGAACATCGACGCCGTGCTCGAGCCGATCAAAGGCTGATCCCCGCTTCCGAGGTACCCAGCGATGGCCGCAACAGCGCTCGGCAAGAAGGTCCCCAACGTGGTGCTGCACCTGACCGGCGACAAGACCGCGAAGCTCGCCGACTATCGCGGCCGACCGCTGGTGCTGTACTTCTACCCGAAGGCCAGTACGCCGGGTTGCACCCAGGAAGGCCTCGACTTCGCGGCGGCCATCGGCAAGTTTCGCCGCCAGTCGTGCGTGATCCTCGGCGCCTCGCGTGACAGCCTCAAGGCGCAGGACAACTTCAAGGCCAAGCAGGGTTTTCCGTTCGACCTGGTCGCCGACAGGGACGAGACGCTGTGCGACGCCTTCGGCGTGATCAAGATGAAGAACATGTACGGCAAACAGGTCCGCGGCATCGAACGCAGCACCTTCGTGATCGACGCCGCCGGCACACTGCGCCGCGAATGGCGCGGGGTCAAGGTCAAGGGTCACGTCGACGAGGTCCTCGACGCCGTCAAGGCCCTGAACAAGTAATCCCGCCGAACCCCTCGCCGCCTCCGGAGCAACATGGGCATAAAATCGCGCGCCGACAAGAAACTGTTCGTTCTTGACACCAACGTGTTGATGCACGATCCGACCGCGATCTTCCGTTTCGCCGAACACGACATCTTCCTGCCGATGGTCGTCCTCGAAGAGCTCGACCGGGCGAAGAAGGGCACGTCGGAAGTCGCCCGTAACTCGCGCCAGGTCAGCCGGTTCCTCGATGAGCTGATGAGCAAGGCGTCCAAGCAGGACATCGATTCCGGGCTGCCGCTGCCGACCACGGCCAAGCAACTGCACGACGGATTCGCCGACGACAACTGCGGCCACCTGTTCTTCCAGACCCAGCTGCAGCCGAAGCAGCTGCCGCAGACGCTGCCCGGCGACACGTCCGACAACAACATCCTCGGCACCGCGCTGGCACTTGCCGACATGGCCCCGAAGCGTCACGTGACGCTGGTGTCCAAGGACATCAACCTGCGCATCAAGGCCGCGGTCATCGGCATCCACACCGAGGACTACCACAACGACCAGGTCCTCGACGACGTCAACCTGCTGTACTCCGGTGAGGCCGAACTGCCCGCGGGATTCTGGGATACGCACAGCAAGGACATCGACTCGTGGCAGGAAGAGGGCCACACCTATTACCGCGTCAAGGGACCGGACACCGCCGACTGGCACATCAACCAATGTCTGTACATCGAGGGCGATCAGCCATTCGAGGCAATCGTGCGCGAGCGCGACGGCGATGACGCGATCATCGAGATCGTCAACGACTATCGGTCGAGCAAGCATGCAGTATGGGGGATCAGCGCACGCAACCGCGAGCAGAACTTCGCGCTGAACCTGCTGATGGATCCGAACATCGACTTCGTCTCGCTGCTCGGCACGGCCGGCACCGGCAAGACGCTGCTCGCGCTGGCCGCAGGCCTCGCCCAGGTCCTCGACCAGAACCTGTTCCGCGAGATCGTCATGACCCGGGTGACCGTGCCGGTCGGCGAAGACATCGGCTTTCTACCCGGAACCGAGGAAGAAAAGATGACGCCGTGGATGGGCGCGCTGATGGACAACCTCGAGGTATTGACGCAGACCGAGGGCGGCGAATGGGGACGCGCCGCGACCGACGATCTGCTGCGCTCGCGGATCCGCATCCATTCGCTGAACTTCATGCGCGGCCGCACGTTCCTGAACAAGTACATCATCCTCGACGAGGCGCAGAACCTGACGCCGAAGCAGATGAAGACGCTGATCACGCGCGCCGGACCGGGAACCAAGATCGTCTGCCTGGGTAACGTCGCGCAGATCGATACACCCTACCTGACCGAAACCACGTCCGGCCTGACCTACGTCGTCGATCGCTTCAAGAACTGGCCACACGGCGGCCACATCACGCTGCAGCGCGGCGAACGTTCGCGCCTCGCAGACTTCGCGTCGGAGATGCTCTAGCGACAGCCGCCGCCAGTCACGCGACCGAGACGCTCTGCACGTGTTCGCGCAGGGCAAGCTCGGCATCGATGAAGGCGTCGTGGACCGCGTCGAACGCCCGCTGGGCGGCACCGAAATCGCCCGCCCGCGCATGCCTTTCGGCCTCGCGCGCGAGCTCGGAAAGGTGCATCGCGCCGACGTTGGCGCTGCTCGATTTCAATGAATGCACTGGTCGCACCATCGACTCGACGTCACCGTTCGCGACCGCCTGCCTGGCATCGGCAACCAGCTGCGGGGCGTTGCGCAGGTAGGTGCGCAGCAGGTTCACGTAATCGTCTTCCATGATCTCCTTGAGCTCGCGCAGGACCCGCGAATCGAGCACGGGTCGCGTGGCCGCGGCGTCGTCCGGCGGCGCCGGGGTCGCAGCGGCGGCGGTCGGCGCCGTCGCTGCGGTATCGGTGCGCCTGGCCATCCATGTGGACACGCAATCGCGCAGGTCGCCGATGCCGACCGGCTTGGCCAGGTAGTCATCCATGCCGGCCGCCAGGCACTTCTCGCGGTCGCCGGCCATCGCGTTGGCGGTCATCGCGATGATCGGCGTCCGAGCGACGCCCTGTGCCGCCTCCAGCCGCCGGATCTGCCGCGTGGCCTCGTAGCCGTCCATGACCGGCATCTGGCAATCCATGAAGATCAGGTGATAGCGCTGCCGGCGAAACTGCGCCAGCGCCTCTTCGCCGTCGGTCGCCGACGCACTGCCGAGCCCGAGCTTGGCCAGCGCCTTCTTGACGACACCGAGGTTGACCGGGTTGTCCTCGACCAACAGCACCGTGCCTTCGAACCTGGGCAGTGCCGACGGCGTTTCGACATCGTCGAGCTCGACGTCGCCGACCGAGACATTGAGGTCATCGTAGACCTCGTCGAGACGGATATCGGCGTTGCCGTAGTGACCAGTCTCGACGTCGAACAAGCGGTACAACAGGCGGCGCAGCGGTTCCGGGCGCAGCGCGTCGGTGAGCAGCAGTGCGCCATAGTCACGCTTGATCTTCTGGGCGAGGCTGTCGGAACGCACCGACACGACGACGTGGATGCCCTTGAGGGCATCGATCGCGCGCAGCTCTGCGAGCAGTCCGGGCAGGCGCTGCTCGATGCCGCTGCCGTCGATCAACACCAGTTCGTAGGTCCAGCTCTTGCCGAGCATCGACGTCGATCGCAGCTTGTTGATCGCGTCGTTGGGCTCGCCTGCGACCTCGACGACGACGCCCCAGCCACGCAGGTCCTGCGCGACCCTGGCACTGACCTCCTGGTCGCCGATCACGGTCAACACGCGCACACCGTGCAGGTCGCGGCGTGCCGACGGCACTTCGGTGACCGATTTGCGCAACGGCACCAGGAACCAGAACGTCGACCCCTGGCCGAGCGTCGAGCGTACACCGATCTTGCCGCCCATCAGCTCGACGAGGCGCTTGCAGATCACCAGGCCGAGCCCGGTGCCGCCGTGCTTGCGCGTGGTCGACGCATCCGCCTGCGTGAACGACTGGAACAGGCGGTCGGCGGTATCCGCCGACATGCCGACGCCGGTGTCGGCCACGGCGAACAGCAGCTCGACCTCCTTCTGGCTGGTCTGACCGCGCGATACCTCGACGCGTATGCCGCCCTCCTCGGTGAACTTGATCGCGTTGCTGACCAGGTTGATCAGTACCTGGCGCAGGCGGATCGGGTCGCCGCGCACGACGTGCGGGACATTGTCGGCGACGCTGGCGCTCAACTTCAGGTTGTGGTTGCGCGCGCTGCTGCTCATCAGCTCGGTCACCGAATCGACCATGTCGCGGACATCGATCTCGATCGATTCCAACTGCAGCTTGCCCGACTCGACCTTGGCGAAATCGAGGATGTCGTTGATGATCCGCAGCAGGTGGCGCGACGAACTCTGCGCGGTACGGACCATCTTCACCTGCTCTTCGTTGAGCCGTGTGTCGCGAAGCATCTCGAGGATCGGCAGGATGCCGTTGAGCGGCGTCCGGATCTCGTGGCTCATCGTCGCCAGGAACTCGGTCTTCGCGCGATTGGCGTCTTCGGCGAGATCGAGGATCTCCGCCAGTTCGCCCTCCAGGGTCGTGCGCTGCTGCCGCACCTCCTTGAGCCGTTCGTCGGTCTCGCCGAGCTGTTTCTGCAGCTCGGACGATTCGAAGTGCAGAAAACGCATGTCGGCCTTGATCAGGTCGACACGCCGGGCGTAGACAGCGGCCATCAGCGCCAGTGTCGCCAGCGGGAACCAAAGACCGAGCGGCAACAGGAAGGCCTCGCCGCCGAAGCCCGGCACGAAGGCAAATGCGACGATGCACAGCACCTGCGCGAACAGCTGCAGCACCAGACCCGGCAGCCATGAGACCGTCGGCAGCACCGAGAAAGACAGTCCCAGCCAGGCAACGACCAACAGGACCAGCGACGACGGCTGCGCGCCGACCGCAATCACCGACGCGAACGCCCACGCCGCGCTGTTGACTGTCATCACGGCGACGAGCAGCAGCCGCCAGCGCGTGAGTGACCCGCGGCTGAGCAGCTGGCGACCGAGCAGCGGCCCGCCGAACGCCGCCACCAGCGCCGGCAACGTTGCCCAGGACAGCCAATAACTGTCGAGGTGCGTGACCTCGGTACCCAGCCAGGCAACGGTCGCGACCAGCAACAACAACATGCCGCCGGCGAGACCGGCAACGCGGGCGCTGAGCTGCAGACTCTCGATGCCGATCAGCGCCTGCAGCGCCGGCTCGGCGCCGTCGCTGTTCGGATGGGGGTTCGGCAGTGCCGTTTGTGACGCTTTCACTGGGGTTTCTGCTGTCCGAGACCGTCGACGGGCCTTGCTTGATTATCGAATCGAAACAGCGCTTTGGCATGTATTATTGTGGCAGACCCACGGCGTATCGCATATCGTTCGCTGAGGCCTTCGCAAGCGGTCGCGGGCCGCCCGGCAGGCCGGAAGAACAACAGCAAGGGGAAACGCAGTCAATGGCGGAACCGCCAGGCGACAAGGAAACCGATCTCGGTGGCGGCCGCGACGCCTTCGTCGAGCAGCTGTCGACGCGTCTGGCGGCAATCGAGGACATCTGGTCGAAACTGGAGTCCGGCGCCTGGGACAGGGAGCTGCTCGATGCCCTGTATGCGCGCATCCGCGAGATCTCGGAGTCGAGCAAGTCGTACAACCTGTTCCAGCTCAACGAGAGCGTGTTCTCGCTCGAAGTCTACCTGAGTTCTTTCGTCGATTCCGACATCGTGCCGGGCGCGTCGCAGATGAGTGCGATCGCCGGCCTGGTCCGAGCCCTGAAGACCGCGGCCAGCGTCACGGCCTCGACCGAACTCACGGCAGGCGGCGATGCCGACGAGGCCGGGATCTTCATACTCGGCGACAGCGACGGACCGACCGGCGATGTAACGACGGCGTTGAGCGAACTCGGCTGCGACGTGAGCCTGTTCGGCGACACCGAGGCCCTGCTCGCGCGCCTGCAGGTTCGACCGCCGAAGGTCATCGTCGCCGATACCGCCGCGCTGCCCGGCATCGGACCGCTGTCCGACGAACTGGTCCGCCTGCGCAGCCACATGTCGCTGCACATCCCGCTGATCTTCGTCAGCCGCTCGACGACGCTGCAGCTGCGCGTCGACGCGATCCGCGCCGGCGGTGACGGTTATCTGGTCGCGCCGCTCGATGCACAACAGGTCGCGATGCAGATCCGTGACATGGCGGCACCGGACTCCGAGACCCCGTCGCGCGTGCTGATCGTCGAGGACGATCCGACGCAGGCTGACTTCGCGGCGTCTATCCTGCACAAGGCCGGGATCGAGGTGCTCCAGGTCACCGAACCGATCAAGGTCATCGACGCATTGCGCGACTTTCGCCCGGACCTGATACTGATGGACATCTACATGCCGGAGGTCAACGGCATTGAGCTGACGACGATCATCCGCGACCATCAGGAATTCGTCGCGATCCCGATCGTGTTCCTGTCCGGCGAGCAGAACACCGAGAAGCAGCTCGACGCGCTCAGCGTCGGCGGCGACGACTTCGTCGCCAAGCCGATCCGGCCGAAACACCTGCTGAGCATCGTGCAGACACGCATCCGGCGCTCGCGCCAGATCCTCAGCGCCACCGGCAAACCACCGAAACACGATCGCGTCACCGGCCTGTTCTCGCGTCAGCTGTTTCTCGACCGCGTGGCCGCCGCTATCGACGACGAGGTCCGCGGTGGCTCGGCCGGCGTACTGATGGTGCGGCCGGACAACGCCGAGGAACTCAATGCAGCCCTCGGCGCCGGCGGCATGGATCACCTGATGTCCAAGCTCGGCGAACTGATCGCCGCGCAGCTCGACGACACCGACGTTGCGGCGCGCGTCGACGAGCGGTCGTTCGGCGTACTGGCACGCCGCGAACAGCGCGAAGCGCTGATCGGGCTCGCCGAGACGCTGATCCGGCAGATCGATGACGCCGGTCTCGACGACAAGGTCTCGCTGCATGCCAGTGTCGGCCTGTGCGTCATCGATGACCGCTTGGAGAACGCCAACGGCATCATCGCGCGGGCCACCGCGGCCTGCGGCGATGCTGCGATCCACGGCGGTCAGCGCGTCCACGTCCATAGCGCCGAGGCCGACAGTCAGGAGATCTCCACACAACCCGACGACGACCTGCCGCAGCGGGTCAAGAACGCGCTCCGCGATGATGCGTTCATCATCCAGTACCAGCCACTGCTCGACCTGCAGACGCGCGGCAGCGAGACCTACGAGATAGTGCTGCGCGTCGAGAACGCGCAGGGCGACCTGGTCGGCGACCGCGTTCTGCTCGAGGCCGCCGAGAAGACCGACAGCTGCGAGGAGCTCGATCACTGGATACTCGAACGCGCGATCAATATTCTCAAGCAGCGCCGCGATGGTGGCAGGCGCACCCGGGTGTTCGTGCACCAGTCGTCGCGCAGCGCGTTGAACGCCGACATGCCGGCCTGGCTGCTCGGTCGCCTGCGTGCCAAGCAGATGGTCGGCACCGGCCTGGTCGTCGATTTCCGCCTGCCCGACCTGTCGCTGGACCTGAAGACGGCGCAGCAGAACATCCGCGCGCTGCGCGAGATGGACGTCGAGGTATCGCTGTCGCGTTTCCCAGAGAAAGAAGCGGCCTTCAAGGTGCTGAACTACTTGCGGGCGAACTACATCAACATCACGCCGCGCCTGCTCAAGGCCGACCGGCACGTGATCAGCAGCGTGATCCGCCAGGCCCACGACGCCAGCGCCAAGGTGATCGTGTCCAACGTCGACGACCCGCGCAGCATCGATCTGCACTGGTCGTCCGGTGCCGACTTCCTGCAGGGCAATTTCATCCAGCGGCCGCTGGAGAACATGGACTACGACTTCACCCAGGTCGTGATCTGACGCGACATGCTCAGCGAACCGTCGCTAGCCCGGTTCCGCGAGCACTTCGCGTCGATTGCCGGCGACCGCGAGTTGATGCGCCATGTCGAGGCCGGCGCGTCCGTGGCATCGCTGCCTGCCGGCAAGACCATCTGCAACGAAGGCGACGCGTGCTCACATCTCGCGCTGCTCCTGTCGGGCAGCGCGAGGGTCTTCAAACTCGCCGAGTCGGGCCGCGAGATCACGCTGTACCATGTGGAACCGGGCGAGTGCTGTATTTTGACCGCATCGTGCATGCTCAGCGGCCGCGCGTTCCCGGCGCACGCCAGCGTCGAGCGCCCACTCGACACCGTCCTGATTCCATCGGCACGCGTCGTCGACTGGGCGGCGACGTTGGAGGTCTGGCGGCGGTTTCTGTGGCGCCTGCTCGCCGAACGCCTCGGCGACGTGATTGGGCTGGTCGACGAAGTGGCGTTCCGGCGCATGGACCAGAGGCTCGTCGATCACCTGGTTGCGCACGCTGCGCGGCACGGTCCGGAGCTGCGTGCCACGCACGGCCAGATCGCTGCCGAACTCGGTACGTCGCGCGAGGTGGTCAGCCGCCTCCTCAAGGACCTGGAACAACGCGGCGCGCTGCGTCTGCACCGTGGCCGCATCGAGGTCCTCGACAGCGCCGCGCTCGCCACCCTGTCGCGACTGTGTGACTAAGTCACAGACGTCGTCTCCGCGCGGCCCTACGCTGGCGGCGTAGATATTCACCGACATCGTATCGAGGAGACAGACATGACGCAGAACGTCGGCGGCATCGACCGCATCGTCCGTATCATCTTGGGGATCGCCCTGCTCGGTTGGGGCTACACGGCGCAGAACTGGCTGGGCGCGATCGGCCTGGTGCCACTGTTGACAGCCCTGATCGGCTGGTGCCCGGCCTATGCCCCGTTCGGCATCAAGACCAACAAGACCTGATCGGCAACCGCTGGCGGCGCCCGGTCAGGCGGGCCGGGCGGCGATGCCACGCGTCGGCCAGGCACGCAGGACGGCGTTGACCAGCGTCGCCAGCGGGATGGCGAAGAACACCCCCCAGAACCCCCACAGTCCGCCGAACACCAGGATCGCGACGATGATCGCGATCGGGTGCAGGCTGACGACTTCGCCGAACAGCAGGGGCACCAGCACGTTGCCGTCGAGGGCCTGGATCACGAGGTAGGCGACGGTGACCCAGATGAAGTCCTGGCCCCATCCCCACTGGAACCACGCCACCATGACGACCGGGATCGTGACAACGGTCGCACCGACGTAGGGGATCACGACCGACAGGCCTACCAGCACGGCCAGCAACATCGCGTATTGCAGCTCGAAGTACGTGAACGCGAGCAGGGTCGCCGCCCAGACGATGATGATCTCCCAGAACTTGCCGCGCACATAGTTGGCTATCTGGCGGTCGACCTCTACCCAGACGATGTCGGCGAGGCCACGCTCGCCGGGCATGAAGCTCGTGAACCAGCGCAGGATGATGTCCTTGTCCTTGAGGAAGAAGAACACCAGCATCGGCATCAGGACCAGATAGACCAGGATCGTCAGCACGCCGACCACCGACGACACCGACACGCTGACGACGTCCTGCCCCCAGCTGGCAATCTCGCTCTGTACGGCGCTCAGGATCTCTTCGGCCTGCTTCGGCGACACCACGTCGGGGAAGCGCTCCGGCAGTGCCATCAGCGCGTTCTGCGCCGTACCGATGATGTTCGGCAGTTGCTGCACGAGCTCGGTCACCTGCCGTGACAACAGCGGCATCAGGCCGAACAGCACGGCCGTGACGAACAGCACGAAGGCCACGAACACGATCGTAACGGCCAACAGCCGCGGCAACCCGCGGTCTTCGAGCACGACGACCAGGCCCTCCAGCAGGTAGGCGATCACGGCGCTGGCCAGAACCGGCGCCAGCATATCGCCCATCGTCAACACGATCGCGAATCCGACCGCCAGGATCAGCGTCAGGAAAACGATCTGCGGGTCGGAAAACGTCCGCTTGAACCAGTCGGTGATCAGTCGCATCGCCGTATTCTACCCGCTACCCGATCGCGCGCGATCGTAATGCCGGCGAAACACGATCTCGAGTTCGTCGATGACGTCGCTCGCCGACCGGCCCTGCATCACGTGCGCCGTCATCAACGCCGACGTCTCGTGCAGCAGCGGATCCTTGTCCAGCATGTGGAACGTCTTCGACAGGCGGCGGATCGCCGCGACCACCGATTCCGAATCCGGCCGCGGGATGTCCAGCGGCGGCTGGTCGTGCGGTTCGCCGGCCGCGGCAGCGGCCGCGTCGTCGCTGCTGCCGCGCTCGGCCAGGAACTCGGCGAACGCCGTGAGCTGTTCGCGCTGCGGTGCCGACAGGCGGGCGAACAGCGCCAGCAGGCGCTGCTGGTCGGCCGGCAACGTGAGCTTCGGCGGCAACATCGGCGGGGCGCCTGAGCGGCGGCTAGACCTCGCGATGCGCCTGGCAGTAGGCGCGGGCGAAATCGAGCAGCTCTTCCATGACGCGGACACGGAACTTCTGCTTCTGGTGGACGAACGAGAACGGGCGCTCGAGCACCGGATCGAGTTCGATCGCCACCAGGGTGCCCAGGCGAAGCTCTTTCTGGATCGTCGCGTTGGATACCACCGAGATGCCCATGCCGGCCTCGACCGCGCCCTTGACGGCCTCGGGGCTGCCGAGTTCCATCGCCACATCCATGCACGACTGGCAGTCCTTGGTGTTGTTCATGTACTCGTTGATGACCTCGCGCGTGCCGGAACCCTCTTCGCGGCAGATGAACGGGTACTCGAGCAGCTCGTTCAGCGTGATCTTGCTGAGGTCCGCCTTGGGGTGGCCCGGCGGCAGGATCGCCACCAGCTTGTCGCGACGGCATTCGTCGACGACCAGGTTCTTGTTGCTGACCGGTGCCTCGACGACGCCGAGATCGATGGTGTTGTTCTCGACCATCGACACGATGCCGTCGGTATTGGATACCTTGAGGTGGATGCTGACGTCCGGGTACTTGGCGCGGAAATCGCCGAGCAGCGCCGGCAGCATGTACTCGGCGATCGTCGTGCTGGCACCGATCGTCAGTGAACCGCTGATCTCGCCGGTCATCTCGCGCACGGCGTTCTCCATCTCGCCGTACAGCTCGAAAATCTTGTCGGAATACTCGTAGACGCGCGCGCCGGCCTCGGTCAGGCTGATGCGGTTGTGGGTGCGATCGAACAGGCGGGTGTTGAAGTACTCTTCGAGCTGACGCACCTGGAACGTGACGGCCGGCTGGGTCATGTGCAGGGTCTCGGCGGCCTTGGTGAAGCTGAGCAGGCGCGCGACAGTGTGGAAGACTTGCAACCGACGGTCGGCCATGGATCAAGTGCTCTCAGTGCGTCAATAAACGTTCTTTATATCATAGCCGGGTAATACACAGGCTGTCAGCGCGCTCGCGCTGGCATTCGTCGACGCTTTCGCCTAGCCTGTCCGGCTAAGCAGGCACTGTCGCAAACCCGCTAGACCTGCAAGAAAAAATCCAACAGAGAGGGGAATCTATGATGGTCACGCTGGCTGGGGCACGATGGCGGTCATCCGCGTTGCTGGCGGGTCTGGTCGGTGTCCAATCGCTGCATGCGGCAGGTTTCGCACTGATCGAACAGAGTGTTCCTGACATGGGTACCGCCTACGCCGGAGCCGCCGCGACCGCCGACTCGGTCGACACGCTGTACTTCAACCCTGCCGGGATGACGCGCCTGCCGGGTACACGCAGCGGTGCCGCCGTCCACCTGGTGCTGCCACAGACCGAGTTCAACAACGAGGGCACGACGTTCTCACCTGTAGTCGGCGGCGCACCGATCGCCGGCAATGACGGCGGCGACGCCGGCGGACTAGCCGCTGTCCCCCACGGCTACCTGACCCACCAGCTCAACGACCAGGTGTGGCTGGGGCTGGCGATAAACGCCCCGTTCGGTCTGACCACTGAGTACACGAGCGGCTGGGTCGGCCGCTACCACGCCATCCGCTCGGCGGTGAAGACCATCAATATCAACCCGTCGGTGGCTTTCAAGGTCAACGACAACGTCAGTCTTGCCGCCGGTGTCAGCGCGATGTACCTCGACGGTGAGTTCACCAACGCGGTCGACTTCGGCACGCTCAACGTGATCCCGGTGATTGCCGGCGGTCTGGGCGGGGCGCTCGGCGCGGTCGGTCCAGGCGGGGCGGACGGCCTTTCCAAGATCGAAGGTGACAGCTGGGGCTGGGGCGTCAACCTCGGCGCCTTGTTCGAGCTCTCCAAGAACACCCGTATCGGTATTCACTACCGCTCCGAGGTCGAGCAGAACATCGAGGGCGACGTGAAATTCACGCTGCCGACACCGGCGCTGGCGGGCACCTTCTCGGACGCCAAGGTCAAGGCAACCGTCGACCTGCCGGCAACGGCGTCGCTCAGCGGCTTCCACCAGATCAACGACGAGTGGGCGGTCATGGCCGACTACACGTGGACCGGCTGGAGCAGCATCCCGGAGTTGCGTTTCGATTTCGCCAACGGCCTGCCGGACGGGGTAACGACATTCGACTGGAAAGACACCAGCCGCGTCTCGGTCGGCACGGCGTTTTCGCCGAGCGGGTCGGACTGGACCTATCGCTTCGGCGTCGCCTATGACGAATCGCCGATCAAGGACGCGGCCAGCCGCAGTGCACGACTGCCGGATGCCGACCGTATCTGGGTCGCGGCGGGTGCAAGCTTCAGTCCCAGCGAGGACCTGACCATCGACGTTGGCTACGCCCACCTGTTCATCAACGAACCGAAGATCAACAAGACCGGTACCGATGCCGAGGATGTCACGCGCGGCGCCTTGCGTGGCAGCTACGATTCGTCGGTCGACATCCTGTCGGTCGAGGCACGCTACCGCTTCTTCTGATAACCGACGCGGACGACACCGCGACACAAAAAAGCCGCCATCGAGGCGGCTTTTTCGTACCCGCGAAGCGTTCAGATATACAGGCAGATATCCGACTCGCCGGCGAACTCGAAGAATCGCGCAGCGCCGGCGAACTCGATGCCGTCGATGAACGCGGAGGTGTCCATATCGAACAGGTCGACGGTCATCTGGCACGCGATCAGGCGTACCTCGGCCTCCTGGCACAGCTCGCGCAGTTCCTCGAGACTCGCGACACCCTTGCTGGCCATCTTCTTCTTCATCATGGAGGTCATCATGCCCTCCATGCCCGGCAGCGCGGTCAGCAGCGTCGGGAACCACTTTTCCATACCCATCGGCATCGGCATTCCAGGGTTACCGAGCGGTGTCACCTTCAGATCGAGGTCTTTCTTCAGCAGCTGCAGACCGTAGAACGTGAAGAAGATCTCCGTCTCGTAGCCCAGCGCCGCTGCGGTCGAGGCGAGAATGAACGGCGGGTAGGCCCAGTCGAGCGAACCCTTGGTGGCGATGATGGCAAGTTTCTTCTCTTCCATCTCTGCTCCCTCCTATGCGTAGGGACGTAGTCTGCCCTGTTGGTCGGATCAGGCCTTCTTGATGAGGAACTGGAATTTTCCGCCTTCTTCCTTCGACTCCATCAGCTCGTTGCCGGTCTGGCGGGCGAAGGCCTCGAAGTCTTTGACCGAACCTGGATCGGTGGCAATGATGTGCAGGACCTTACCCGACTCCATGCCGGCCAGGGCCTTCTTGGCACGCAGGATCGGCAGCGGGCAATTCAGGCCGGATGCGTCCAGTTCTTCGTCGAAATCAGCCATTTGCAACCTCCGGGATGCACTGTTGTCGTTGTCGTTGGGAAAAGCGGTTAATCCTTATATTCGAAGTGTCTAAGAAACGCAAGGATCACATCATGCCGGCGCGTTGCTGCTGCGGCGCAACAATCTCGAGGCCCTGGCGGGCCCACGCGATGATGCCGCCGCGCAGGTTGACGACGTTGTCGATGCCCTGTTGACCGAGGAAATTGCACGCATGGTACGAGCGTGCGCCGCTGCGGCAATACAGCACCACGTCCTTGTCCTTCGGCAGGTCGTGCATGCGCAGCGGGATCAGGTGCATCGCGATGTGTTCGGAGTCGGGCAGCACGCCCTGGGCGATCTCGGCATCGCTGCGGATATCGATCAACGCGATATCGTCGCCGGCATCGATGCGCGCCTTGAGCTCCTGCGCGTCCACTTCTTTGACAAACATCGTGCCTCCTCGGAGCAAATCTCTGGGAAAATCCGATCGAAATACTATATTATTATTTCCTCATATAGTCAACGCGACCAGACCTGCGCGACAGCAGGCGCGACGGGGCCAGCCACGATGCAACACCTCCCGATCTTCCTGTCGGTGCAAGACCGCGACTGCGTCGTCATCGGCGGCGGCGAGATCGCGACCCGCAAGGTCGCGCAACTGCTGCGCGCCGGCGCGCGCGTGCGAGTCGTGGCGCCGCAACTGTGCGCCAACCTGGCCAAGTTCCGCGACGAGCGGCGCATCGAACACGTCGCGCGCGACTACCGCGACGGCGACCTGGACGACGCCTACCTGGCGTTCGCCGCTACCGACGACGAACAGGTCAACCACGAGGTCGCCGACGCCGGCCGCCGGCGGCGCGTGCCGGTCAATGTCGTCGACCATCCTGAAGACGGCAGCTTCATCATGCCGTCGGTGATCGACCGCTCGCCGGTAGTCGCCGCGGTCTCGACCGGGGGTGCATCGCCGGTACTCGCGCGCCTGATCCGTTCGCGTCTTGAGTCCGTTATCCCGGCCGGCTACGGTCGCCTCGCCGAGCTGTGCGGCCGCTTCCGCGACCGCGTCAAGCAGACGCTCGCCAGGCCCGACGACCGGCGCCGCTTCTGGGACCACGTATTACAGGGCGGTGTCGCCGAACGCGTGTTCTCGGGCCACATGGCCGAGGCCGAGGCGCTGCTCGAACGCGAGCTCGCCGCCGGCAGCGGCATCCAGGCAGGCATGGGCGAGGTCTACCTGGTCGGCGGCGGCCCCGGCGACCCCGACCTGCTGACCTTCCGCGCCCTGCGCCTGATGCAGCAGGCCGACGTGGTCGTCTACGATCGCCTGGTCGCCAAGGCGGTGCTCGACATGACCCGCTCCGACGCCGAACGCATCTACGTCGGCAAGGAACGCGACAATCACGCGATGCGTCAGGAAGAGATCAATCAGCTGCTCGCGGACCTCGCCAAGGCCGGCAAGCGCGTCGTGCGCTTGAAGGGTGGCGACCCGTTCATCTTCGGTCGCGGCGGCGAAGAGATCGACACGCTGGCCAGCCAGGGCGTGCCGTTCCAGGTCGTGCCCGGTGTGACCGCGGCCGCGGGCTGCGCGAGCTATGCCGGCATCCCGCTGACCCATCGCGACTACGCCCAGTCGGTCACGCTGGTCACCGGCCACCTCAAAGACAACACGATGAACCTGAACTGGCCGCAGCTCGCTCAACCGAACCAGACCGTCGTGTTCTACATGGGGCTGAAAGGCCTGCCGGTGATCAGCCGCGAGTTGCAGGCGCACGGCATGCCCGCCGACCGGCCGGCGGCGCTCGTGCAGCAGGGTACGACCCACCAGCAGAAGGTCTTCACCGGCACGATCGCGACCTTGCCGGAGATCGTCGCGCGCGAACGGCCGAAACCGCCGACGCTGATCATCGTCGGCGAGGTCGTGCAGCTGCAGGGCAAGCTGTCGTGGTTCGACGCACCGGCGGCGTCGACCCAGGGTGCGACGTCTCCGATCACGCCCGGCACCGAGCTGACGCACTGAACCGCCTACCGCGTGCGCGACCGCGACGCGGTGCCGAAAGCCTTTACACTGACCCCGCCCGGGGACCCGGACCGCGCCGCGCTCTTCGGACTAAGCGACTGAATCGAATAGACATTGTCCGACATGGCGCGCGATATGCTTGGGTTCGGGTGAGCGCCGCACAATCGGGGGTGCCGGCGTCGCCGCCGCCCCCCGGCGCGGCTTGGAGGTACGCCATGCAGGCACGTCATATCTGTGTACCGGCGAACAGCCCGGCCTGGCACTACTATCGCGCGCAAGGTTGGATCCCGCTGCGCGAATCCGGCACCTGGGTCTTCATGGCCCTGCCGCAGTAAGCGCGCGACCACGGGCAACCGCGGCGACGCACCCTCCCGCGCGGCGACCGCGGCCGTCGGCCGCTGTCCCGTCCAACCGGACCGCGGCCGCCCGACGCCCGAACACGCGATGCGCGCGCAGGCCCCGCTGTTCGACGGCGCGTGCTCCGTCATGCCACACACCGGGTCTCGGCGTCGCAGGCGTCATCACGCCGTTCCGGGCGGCGCTCGCTGCGCCGGGTCGACGACGACGGCGACCCTGCCGGCGACCGTGTAGCTCGTGACACCGCTACCGTACCGCTTGCATGACGTCGCAAACCCGCGGTCGCGATAGCTGCGGCGCACCCAGGTTCACTGCCCACCACGCCGTCGGCCGGGCACGGCCACCGCCAGTCCCCGGCGTGCGCGCGCGGCGCGGATTGTGCAAACTGCCGGCATGCCAGAGCCGTCAACACCCGCAGCGGGCGCGCACCCGGCGCCGGCCGTCGACGTCGTCATCGAGATCCCCCGCGGCAGCTTCGTCAAGCGCGGCTCGACCGGCCGTGTCGACTTCGTCTCGCCGCTGCCCTGCCCGTACAACTACGGCTCCGTCGAGTCGCTGATCGGTCTCGAAGGCGACCTGCTGGATGCCGTCGTGCTCGGCCCCCGCCTGCCGCGCGGCGAGCGCATCCGGGTCACCGCATGGGGCGCGGTCGGACTGACCGACCGCGGCATGTACGACGACAAGCTGATCTGCAGCCAGGGCCCGCCCAGCAGGGCCCAGGAACGCCGCGTACTGCTGTTCTTCCGCCTCTACGCGCGCGCCAAGCAGCTGCTCAACCTGCTGCGCGGACAGACCGGGCGACATGCCAGCGAGGGCTGGGGCGATGCGGCCACCGCGATCGCCCGCGCCAGGCCACGCGGTGATACCGACTGGTCGGGGCCGACGATCCCCTTCTGAGCCGGTCGGATCAGGCCTTCGGCGCGAGCTGATCGTCGCGCAAGCGCGGCGTGAAGTAGTCGTCGGCGTCGTCGAGATCGACGTCGGCGCCGTCCTTGTCGACCAGCGGCTGATCATAGTCTTTCCAGCCGCGCAGACCGGTCTTCAGCGAGACCACGTTCCCGTAACCGAGCAACATCATCGAATGTGCCGCCAGCACGCTGCGGTAACCGGAACGACACACAACCACGACCTCGCGATCGCGTGCGCGCACCAGTTCGGGCTCGGTTTCCTCGTAGTCCCATTCGCAGGCCGATTCGAGGATACCGCGTGGGACACTCAACGAACCGGCAATGTGCATCGCGTCGAACTCGTAGGGCTCGCGGACGTCGACGACCAGCAGATCGGGGTTGGCGCGCATCCGCTCCTCGAGGTCCCAGGGCATGATCTCGCCGACGTCGCGCAGGCAATCGCTGACCAGTTGCAGAAAGTGTTTCATCGCAGGCTCCGATACGGCATGGATGCGCGAAGGCGGCGGCGATCAGCGCTCGGCCTGGCCGCCGCGCCCGCAGATGTTTTCCTCGACAGCGATCACCGCCGCCTCGACGCGCGAGTGTACATCCAGCTTGCGCAGGATCGCCTTGACGTGCAGCTTGACGGTGCCGTCGGAGATGCCCAGGTTGCGCGCGATGACCTTGTTGCTCTGTCCCTCGACGAGGTGACACAGGATCTCGAGCTCGCGCGGCGTCAGCTCTGCCAGCGCGCGCTGCGTCGACCCGTTCGTCGTGACCTCGCCCTGGACCGCCTTGGCCAGCACGATTGTCAGGTCCGGCGCGACGACGGTCTGACCGCCGACGATATCGTTGAGCGCCTTGATCAACTCATCGGGTTCCATGTCCTTGAGCAGGTAGCCGCGCGCGCCGTTCTGCAGCGCATTGACGACGTCGCTCTCCTCGCGGCTGGTCGTCAACATCACGACCGGCATCGCGACCTCGCGCCGACGCAGTTCCTGAAGGACCTCGAGGCCGTTCATGGCCGGCATCCGCATGTCCAGCAGCACGACATCCGGACGCTTCTCGATCACCCACTCGATTCCCTGTTCGCAGTCACCGACGGCGCCGATGACCTCGATGCCGCGGCGCTCGAGGAGCTCGCTGAGCCCCATACGGAACAGGGCATGATCGTCGATCATCAATACCCGCATTACATGATCCAGCGGCGTTCCAGCTCGCGCTTGTCCGGCGCTGGCCGATAGGTCAGTTCCACACGGGTCCCCTCGCCAACTTCGCTCTCGATGCGCAGGTTACCACCGAGGCGACGCGCCCGCTCTTCCATGATCGACAGGCCGATGTGCTCACCGGGCCTGCCGCGCTTGTCGGCATCCTCGAAGCCGACACCATCGTCCTCGACCAGCAGGCAATAGGTACCACTACTGCTGCAGCTGAGCATCACGCGCACCGTGTGTGCCTGCGCATGCTTGCGGATATTGGCCAGACATTCCTGGGCCACACGCAGCATCTGCATCTCTTCGCTGGACGTCAGGCTGACGTCGCGGCACGCGTTCTGGAACAGCACATGGGTCCCGGTCTCGCGGCCGAAGCGCTCGACCAGCTTTTCCAGGGCCGCCACCAGGCCACGCTCGTCGAACGGCGCGCGGAAGCTGTTGAGCAGCTCGCGCAGCTCAGTGTGCGCCTCGTCGAGGCCGGCGCGGATTCGCTGCGCGTCCTTGGTCGCCGCCTCGCCGCCGTCCTCCTGCTTCAGCAGGTCCTCGAGCAGGCGCACCTGGAAGCGCAGGCTGGCCAGCGTCTGCGCCAGCGAATCATGCAGTTCGTGGGCCAGCGTCGTGCGCTCCTCCATGATCGACAGGCGGCGCGCCTCGTGATCGGAGCGCTGCTTGGCAATGGCCATGCCGAGGTGGTTGCCGATGGTCTGCAGCAGTTCGAGGATGTCCTCGCGTCCGGAGATTCCGGGCTTGTGGACGTAGATCGCGTACATGCCGAGCAGCTCGTCGTGGTAGTCGAGCGGCACCGATACCGTCTCCAGCTCGCTGGCGTTGAACATCACGCGCTTGAGCTGCTTGACGCAGTGCATCGCCGGGTTGTCGCAGGCGACGTCGCCCGGCGACAGCGCCTTGCCGCAGACGCACAGCGCCAGCGGCAGCATTTCATGCTCGCGCAGCACCTCGTTGTCGACGCCGATCGAGCCGACGACACGCAGCGTACCGTCCGGCTGTTCCAGGCGTACCGACGCCGCGACACCGTTGACCATCTCCTTGAGCACGCGCAGGAAGCGCAGCAGCAGCTGCTCGAGGTCCTGGGCGTGGTTGATGCTCGCCGCGACGTCGTAGAGGATCTTCAGCGACGCGGTCTTCTGCGCGAGCCGCGTCGTGTGGCGCGACACGCGGCTGTCCATGTCCTCGTACAGCTCACTGAGCTCTTCGTTGAGGCTGTCGAGGTCGTTGATCATCGGATCGAGTACGCCGGTATCGTGCAGCGACAAGGTCGCCCCCGGCTCACCGGAACAGACCTTGGAAACCGAGTCCTCGAGGCGCGCCAGCGGTTCGATCAACTGCGAACGCAGTCGGCCCAACGCGAGCAGGAATGCCAGCAACGCACCGCTACCGGCCAACACCAGCACTCTGGCCAGGGTCTGCGGGTCACCGTGGCCGGCGGTCAGCGCGATCACGATCAGCAGGATCAGCAGCAGCGCACCGGCCAGCACGGCCAGCGGCACGACGAGCCGGGCGCCGGTCAGGATGCGCTTCGCGCGCTGCCCGACCGACTGCCAGTCCTCGCGCTGCGACTCGTTCATGTCACCGATTCCCCGCGTCAGAATCCCACTAGGTTAACAAAGCCGCATCCTCGAGCGCGGACGCGATCGCGGCGCGGCGCAGCTCGGCGAGACGCGCGCCGAGAATCGCGCCGGACAGGCCGGAGTCGCGCAGCGCTGCCGCCGACACGGCGCGTGCCGCAGCGGCTGCGACCGGCACGATGCGCTGCAGGCGTGGCGTTTCGTACTGGGCGTCGAGCACGGCGATCGAGCCGTCGAGGTCGGTCGCCCCGTCCCAGGCACGCCAGCGTGCCAGCAGTTCGTGCAGTGCCGCGGGATCGGGCCGGCGCGCGTGCTCGGCGATATCGCGCGCGGCCCACGCGCGACGCACCAGCTGGGTCGTGTCACGGTCGGCGCGCAGGGCGGTGAGTTCGCGCTCGACATCGTCATCGGCGCCGAGACAGGCGACCAGCACGGCGGCCAGCCGCACCGGTGCCGTGTCGCTGCTGTCGCAGGCGTGCCGCAGCGCGAGCAGCGCCGGCGAATCGGCGCTCGCGGCGTGCGCCGGCGCGACCCCCATCGTCCGCGCTACCAGGGGCAACAGCGCGTCGAGCGCGCCGCAGCGCTGCAGCACCTCGAAGAAGCGCCACGGTTGATCCGTGGCCATGGCCTTGAGCATCTCGCGCCAGACGCGCTCGGCCGCGAGGTGCGCCAGGTCGCCGCGCGCCGCCATCTCGCACATCAGGCGGTGGGTGTCGTGGGCGACGCGGAATCCGAAGCGCCCGAGCTTGGCGGCGAACCGCGCGACCCGCAGCACCCGCAGCGGGTCCTCGTCGAACGCCGTTGTCACGTGCCGCAGCAGGCCCGCGGCCAGGTCGTCACGCCCGCCATAGGGATCGATCAGCGTGCCGTCATCGGCCTGCGCGATCGCGTTGATCGTCAGGTCGCGGCGGCTCAGGTCCTCGTCGAGCGAGACGTCGGGCGCGGCGTCGACGACGAACCCACGATAGCCCTCGCCGTGCTTGGTCTCGCGCCGCGCCAGCGCGTACTCCTCGCCGCTGTGCGGGTCGCGGAACACCGGGAACTCGGCATCGACCGGGACGAAACCGGCATCGGTCATCTGCTGCGGCGTCGCGCCGACCACGACCCAGTCGCGTTCGACGACCGGCAGGTCGAGCAAGCGATCACGCACGGCGCCGCCGACCAGGTAGGTCTGCCAGCTGCCTGCGCTCGCGGACCGCACGTGACTCAGGCCGGCTGCGGCGCGGCCGCCGGCATGTCGGCCTGCTCGCGCTCGCGCTGCTGCAGGTCCCACATCTCGCGATAGCTGCCCGCGGCGGCGAGCAGCTCGCCATGCGTGCCCTGCTCGACGACACGCCCGGCCGACATCACGAGGATGCGGTCGGCATCGACGACCGTCGACAGGCGGTGCGCGATGACCAGCGTCGTGTGCTGCGCGGCGACCTCGGCGAGGGTCTCCTGGATGGCCTGCTCGGTGCGACTGTCCAGCGACGACGTCGCCTCGTCGAAGATCAGGATGCGCGGGTCCTTCAGGATCGCGCGCGCGATCGCGACGCGCTGCTTCTCGCCGCCGGACAGCTTCAGGCCGCGTTCGCCGACGACCGTCGACCAGCCGTCTGGCAGGCCCTCGATGAACTCGCGGATATGTGCCATGTCGGCGGCACGCTCGACGTCGGCGTCGCTGGCGTCGGGGCGCCCGTAGGCGATGTTGTAGCGGATCGTCTGGTTGAACAGCACGGTGTCCTGCGGCACGATGCCGACCGCGCGGCGCAGGCTGTCCTGGGTCACGTCGCGGATGTCCTGGCCGTCGATCGTGATGCGCCCGGCGTTAACGTCGTAGAAGCGGTAGACCAGGCGCGCCAGCGTCGACTTGCCGGCGCCGCTGTGGCCGACCACGGCCACCTTGCTGCCGGCCGGCACGTCGAGATCGACACTGTGCAGGATCGGGCGCTCGGGCTGGTAGGCGAACGCGACGTCGTCGAAGCGGATCGCGCCGCCGCTGACCTGCAGCGTCGTCGCCCCGTCGCTGTCGACGATCTCGGGTTCGCGCTCGAGCAGCTTGAAGATCAGGTCCATGTCGGCCAGCGAGTACTTGATCTGGCGGTAGACGATACCGAGGAAGCCGAGCGGGATGAACAGCTGCAGCATGAACGCGTTCAGCAGCACCAGGTCGCCGATGCTGATCTCGCCGGCTGCGACCCCGGCGATCGCGAGGTACATGACCGTGGTCACGCCGAGCGCGATCACCGCACCTTGGCCGAAGTTGAGCAGCGACATCGAGGTCTGGCTCTTGACCGCCCAGCCCTCCCAGTCGGCGAGCGTGCCGTCGTAGCGATCGAGTTCCATGCGTTCGTTGCCGAAGTACTTGACCGTCTCGTAGTTGATCAGGCTGTCGAAGGCCTGGGTGTTGGCCTCCGAATCGAGGCGGTTCATGTAGTGGCGAAAGTCCATGCGCCACTCCGTGATCAGGAACGTGACGACGACATAGACGACGACCGAACCGAACATCGCCAGCGCGAACGTCGGTGCATAGTCGCGCAGCAGGATGATCGCGACCAGCGTGAACTCGACGATGATCGGCAGGATGCTGAACGCCATGTAGTTGAGGATCTGGCTGACCGAGCGCGTACCGCGCTCGAGGTCGCGGCTCACCGCGCCGGTCTTGCGGTCGAGGTGGAAGCGCAGCGACAGCCGGTGCAGGTGCTCGAGCACGCGCGTGGACAGCCGCCGCATCGCCCGGTAGCGCACCTTGGCGAACACCACGTCACGCAGCTCGTTGAACAGCGAGGCGCTGAGCTTGAGCACGCCGTACGCGGCGAGCAGCGACAGTGGCAGTGCCGCGGCCAGCATTGCGCTACCGCCGTCGAGTCGCTCGAAGTACTCGACGATGTCCTTGAGCACGATCGGCACGCCGACGTTGGCTACCTTGGCCAGCACCAGGCACGACAGTGCGAACAGCGCCCGGCCGCGGAATTCCCAGAGAAACGGCAGCATGCCCTTGAGGTTGTGCCAATCCCGGCGGTCCTTGTGGACTTGGGGCGATCCAGCGCCGTGCATCATGTTAGAATTCCGAGCATTATCAGCGACTTCCTGATTTGCCTACGCAAACAGCTTAACAGAGTGCCGGCCATGCAAAAGCCCCCAATGAGCGACCCATTAGGTAGCTGCAGCGAATCCGAACCGTTCGCGCTGCAGGTGATCGGCGACAGCATGGAACCGGAGTTCCCCGACGCGTGCATCGTCGTCATCGAGCCGTCGGACTGGTGCCAGCACGGCATGTACGTGATGGCGCTGGTCGAGGGCGTGCGCTGGTTTCGCCAGTACCTCAACGACGAACACGGCGAGCGCCTGGTCGCGCTCAACGATATCTATCCGCCGATCGCGCTCGACGGCCTGCAGTGGAAGGTCGAGGGCATCATCATGCAGCGCAATCTGCGCCGCCACCAGAGCGTGTCGGGGCGGCGCGAGGTCAAGCACTACAAGTACGCCTAGCTGGCGCCGCCGGGTCAGCGGCGCGGACCAGCGCGAGCCCAGTCGTCGCATCGTCCAGCGTCGCATTCGGCGACTCCCTCCAGGCCCGCAGCGGCACGCGATTCCTGCAACGCGCTTCGGGAATCCGGATACCTTCAAACCGCCGCGGCTTCGTGCGAGCATTGTCCGACCTGTAGGCAAACCGGAGTCCCCGATGCTGTTTCGAGTGACAGGCATCGTCATTCTGACGCTGCTCACCCAGGCCGCGGCCGCGGCGGAGCTGACCGCGACGACGGCCGATGGCCGCAAGGTGCTGTTGCGTGACAACGGGACCTGGGAGTTCGCGAGCAAAGCCGCCAGCGACGACGAGGCCAGCGCCGCGCTGACCCTCGAGAACCAGGTCGACCTCGCGCGCGGCTGCCGCCTCGGCCTGCGCCTGCAGAACGACCTGCCGGCGCAGATCCGCTCACTGGTGCTGCGCTTCGCCGCCTACAAGGGACCGCAGGTCGCGTTCGAGACCGTGAGCCGCGGATACTCGTATATCAAACCGACCGCGTCGCAGTACCAGGAGGTCACGTTCCGCGGCATCCGTTGCGACGAGATCGATTCGGTTGCCGTCAGCGCGGCGCGCAACTGCCATGTCGGCGAACTGACCAAGTACTCGGCCTCGGCATCGCGCTGCCTCGAACTGGTCGACGTGCGACCCAGCGATATCCTGCCGATCGCCAAGCAGCCGGCGGACTGACGCCAGTCAGCGCGACGCCAGCACCTGGCCAAGTCGGTCACGCAGTATCTCCACGAGCAGCGGATGCTCGGCGGCCAGCGGCGATATCGCGACCCGCAGGCCCGGATGCGCCGCCATCGCCCGCTCGCAGATCTCGCTGATGTCGCCACCGGGCCCGGCGTGCCGGCCCGGCTGCAGGAACAGCATGGCGAGCACCACCGTCAGCGGCCCATCGGCGGCGATGCACTCGAGCACGTCGCCCAACAGGTCACCGTTGAAATCGTACTCGGGCCCTTCGCGACGCTCCATGACCGCCTCGTCGACCGGCGTGCCCGCCGCCAGCCGCTGTCGCAACGCGGCAGACGCGTAGCGGCGCACCGCGGTGACCTCCGGCAACGGCGATCCATGGTCGACGACGACGACGCGCACCGCGTTCGACTTGAGCGGTGCGGCAGCCGCGCGCACGTGGTCGGCGAGGATATCGCCGATGCGCGGCTCGCCGTCGGGTAACGGGATCAGCGGCGGCGCGACGTCGAGCCGGAACGGGCCATGGGCCGCGGTCAGCGCCGCCACCTGTTCCGGGATGAACGCGGTCAGCGCACGGCTGGCGCCGAAGAACAGCGGCACGACGACGAAGTCGCGGTCGCCGCGACGTAGCGCGGCGTCGACGAAGCCGGTGAACAGCGACGCCGGCCGCCCATCCAGGCGGCCGGCCGGGATGCGATCGGCGTGCTGCAGCGACACCGCGTGCACGGTGTGGCCGCTGGCCGCCGCCAGTGCCGTCGCCAGCCGACGCAGGCCGAGCGTCGCCGCGGCGCGCCGCGAACCGTTGTCGACCAGCATGACGACCGCGCCGTCAGCGGTATCGAGGTCTGAAGACATGGTGCAGCATTGTTGCACGTCGCGCGCAGGCGCCTACCCCGCAGGCTGCCGTGTTGGCTGGCCGGGCGGTCAGCCGGCCAGCGCGACGACCACGAGACCGGCGCCGACGAACGCGCTGGCGGCCAGCAGGATACGCTTCGGGTTCGGCGCCCGGCCACGCAGCCGGTAGACGACGACCGCGCCGATCAGCAGCAGCCCGACGCCGGGCGCGGCGCCGACGCCGATCCCGACGCCCAGCGTCGAGGCCGCGACGAACAGCGCGAACAACCGCAGCGCAACCCGGCGTGTACGGTCGACGCCGTAGCGGACCGCGAACGACAGCTTGCCGGCCGCGCGGTCGGTGTCGACCTGTGGCGGTTGATGCGACAACAGCAGCGCCATGGCCAGCGCCGCGAATGCCAGCGAACCCGCCAGCCAGCGCACGTCGACAGGGCCGCCGGCGACCAGCCACAGGCAACCGAACACGCCGGGGCCGTAGCAGACGCCGGTCACCCACTCACCGAGATGGGTGTAGGACAGCGGCCGCGGCCCGGCGTTGTACAGGTAACCCAGCAGCAGCAGCGGTGCCGCGATCAGCAGCAGCCACCACTGCGCGTTGACCCACAGCACCAGCAGGCCGAGCAGACCGCCGGCCAGCAGGCTGAGCGCGCCGTGCACGACAGCGGCCTCGGGACGCCCGCCGTGCACGCGCACCCACGAATCGTGCTTTTCGACATCGGCACCGAGCCGCCAGTCGGCGGCGTCGTTGAACAGGTTGATCGCGTGTTGCAGCAGCACCACGGCGACCGTCGCCAGCAGCAGTGGCTGCCACGGTGCGGTTTCGCCGATGCCGAGCAACGGCACGCCGAGACCGGGCAGTACCGACACCAGGTAGATGGGCGGGTTGAGCGCCGCCCGCCAGTCCGGCCGGGCGAGCTGCGACGCCGTGTTCACGCGGCGTCGAGACTCTTGCTGGCGATTTCGTAGACGTCCTTGGAGACCTTGGCCGCGAGCACGTTCTCGAGCACCCCGCGCATCGCCTGCTGGCGACCGGCGTCGTAGCGCCGCCAGCGCGCGATCGCCCGCAGCAGGCGCGCGGCAATCTGCGGGTTGGCGGCGTCGAGTGCTAACACCTGCTGCTCGAGGAACGCGTAGCCGCTGCCGTCGGCGGCGTGGAAGCGCACCGGGTTGGCGGCGGCGAACGTGCCGACCAGTGCGCGCACCTTGTTCGGGTTGCGCAGCGAGAACGCCGGGTGCTCCATCAGTTGGCGGATCTCGGCGAGCACGCCCGGTCGGTTGGCGACCGCCTGCACGCCAAACCACTTGTCCATGACCAGCGGCTCGTGGCGCCAGCGCTGTTCGAAATCGGCCAGCACCTCGGCACGCGCCGGGTGGTCGCCGTCGGCCAGCAGCGCCAGCGCCGCGATCACGTCGGTCATGTTGTGCTGCGCGCGGTACTGGGCGACGCAGCGATCGCCGCCGGCGCGGCCATCGGCCGCCGACAGGTAGCCGAGAACGCGGTTCTTCAGGCTGCGCCGGCCGATCGCCTGTGGCGTGATCTGGTACGCGCCGTCGTCGTGCAGGCGCGCGTACGCGGCGGCCAGGTCGTCGTGCAGCGCCAGGCCGACCGTGACCTTGAGTGTCTCACGCGCGAGATGCAGGCCGTCGACGTCGACGCTGTCCATGAAGTCGCCGAGGTAGCCGACCGACGGCAGGCCGATGATCTCGGCGGCCAGTGCCGGGTCGTCGTCGGCGCCGGCGACGACCTCGGCGATTGCCGCGACCAGCCCGTCCGGCACGCTCATCTCGACGCCGTCGCGATACTGCGCGACCATGCCGAGCAACACGCGGCGCAGCAGCGTCTGCGCGGCATCCCAGCGGTTGAAGCCGTCGCTGTCGTGCGCGAGCAGGAAGGTCAGCTGGGCATCGCTGTAGTCGAACTCGAGCTTGACCGGGGCGCTGAAACCACGCAGCAGCGACGGTACCGGCGGCTCGTCGACGCCGTGGAAAACAAAGCGCTGCGATTCGCCGGTCATCTCCAGCGTGTGCTGCGTTGCCGGCGCGCCGTCTCCGATGCGCACCGGCAGGTCGGCACCGTCGCTGCCGACCAGCCCGGTCACGACCGGGATCAGCATCGGCGGTTTGTCGGTCTGCCCCGGCGTGTCCGCGGTCGACTGCCGCAGCGTCAGCGTGTAGGTCGCCGCAGCGGCGTCGTACTCGCCCTCGGCCTGCACGACCGGCGTGCCGGCATAGTCGTACCAGTGCTGCATCTGGCCCAGGTCACGCCCGGACGCATCGGCCATACAGCGCACGAAATCCTCGGTGGTCACGGCCTCGCCGTCGTGGCGATCGAAGTACAGGTCGGTCGCGGCGCGAAACGTCTCGGGCCCGAGCAGATTGGCCTGCATGCGCACGACCTCGGCGCCCTTTTCGTAGACCGTGACGGTGTAGAAGTTGTTGATCTCGATATACGACGCCGGTCGGATCGGGTGCGCCATCGGCCCGCTGTCCTCGGCGAACTGGTGGGCCCGCAGCAGGCGCACGTCGTCGATGCGCTTGACGCCACGCGCGCCCATGTCGGCCGAGAACTCCTGGTCGCGGAACACCGTGAAGCCCTCCTTCAGCGACAGCTGGAACCAGTCGCGGCACGTGATGCGGTTGCCGGTCCAGTTGTGGAAGTACTCGTGTGCGATCACGCCCTCGATGCCGAGGAAGTCCTGGTCGGTCGCGGTGTCGGGTCGCGCCAGCACGTACTTGGCGTTGAAGATGTTGAGCCCCTTGTTCTCCATCGCGCCCATGTTGAAGTCGTTGACGGCGACGATGTTGTAGACATCGAGGTCGTACTCGCGGCCGTACGTCTCCTCGTCCCAGCGCATCGCATTGATCAGCGAGCGCATCGCGTGGTCGCACTTGTCGAGGTTCTCGGGCTCGACGTAGACGCGCAGGCGGACATCGCGTCCGGACGCGGTCACGTAGCGGTCTTCGACGTGGCGCAGGTCACCGGCGACCAGCGCGAACAGGTAACTCGGCTTCGGGAACGGATCGTCCCAGACGGCATAGTGGCGGCCGTCGGGCAGCTCGCCGTCCTCGACCGGGTTGCCGTTCGACAACAGCACCGGGTAGCTGTCGCGCGCGGCCTCGACACGCACCCGGAAACGCGCCATGACGTCGGGGCGGTCAATGAACCAGGTGATCTTGCGGAATCCCTCCGGCTCGCACTGGGTACAGAACATGCCGCCGGAACGGTACAGCCCCTCCAACGCCGAGTTGTCCTCCGGCGCGATCACGACCTCGCTCTCGAGCACGCACGTGTCCGGCGGGTCGAACACGGTCAGCGACTCGTCGTCGACGCGGTAGTGCGCAGCGTCGAGTTCGTTGCCGTCGACCCGCACCCAGACCGGCTGCAGACCCTCGCCGTCGAGTCGCAGCTCGCCACCTGGCCCGTCCGGGTTGCGGCGCAGCGTCAGCCGCGAGACCACGCGCGTACCCTGTTCGCGCAGGTCGAAGCGCAGGTCCACGGTATCGATCAGGAATGCCGGCGGGCGGTAGTCCTGCAGCCGGATCGTGCGCGGAGCGGCGTCTTTCATCGCGGCAAATCCCCGGGTTTCGATAAGAACGCCGATCATAGCGGCCCGCCCCGGGTCGCTCCAATGCACGTAACCGTGCGTTGGCAATGGGTAAACTCCCGAGTTTGCGCATTGCCGCCGGATTGCTACGATGCGGCGCATCAGAGGAGGAACGACCATGCCGGAAATAGTCATGTACACGACCGGGATGTGCCCTTACTGCGTGCGCGCCAAGATGTTGCTGCAGCGCAAGGGCATGCAGTGGGAGGAAAGGCGCATCGATCTCAACCATGGCCTGGTCAACGAGATGCTGCAGCGCAGCAACCGGCGTACCGTCCCGCAGATCTTCATCGGCGACACCCACGTCGGCGGCTACGACGACATGGCCGAACTCGACGCGATGGGCCGGCTCGACCCGCTGTTGGGCCTGACGCCACCGCCGCTGCCCGGTGACATGGCACACACCCGCGACGCCTCGGAAGACGCGCCCACCTGACAGATGACCACCGACAGCGCCAAGATGCGCCTGGACAGGTGGCTCTGGGCGGCGCGTTTCTACAAGACCCGCGGACTGGCCGCCGAAGCGGTGGAAGGCGGCAAGGTGCACGTCAACGGTCAGCGCAGCAAACCGGGTAAGGACGTCCGCGTCGGCACCCGGATCCAGATCAGCAAGGACGGCCTAGACTGGCACATCGAGGTCGCCGTGTTGCCACGCCAGCGGCGTCCTGCCAGCGAGGCGCGAACGTTCTACACCGAGGACGACGCCAGCCGTGAACGGCGCGACGCGGCCGCGGCCGCGCTGCGTGCGGCCCGCCTGGCGACGCCGCTGCAGACGTCGTCGAAGCCGAGTAAGCGCGACCGCCGCCTGATCCACCGCTTCAAACAGGACAGCCACTAGCGCCTGTCTGCACGGCGCACGCGGCAGCCTTGCTGCCGCGAAATGCGTTAGGCAGGGTGGGAGGAGAGAGATCCAGTGGGCCGACATCAACGACGGGCAACGCGGCATGACGCCAGTGGCGGCGCCAACCCAAGGGACGGGCGTATTGGTCCGGCCGACGGCGCTGCGGCCCGCCGGATTGCGACAGGTACACCCCGTTCACCACGCCTTGTCGGCAACGAGTATGCGCGCCGTCGCCGCCGCGCGCGCCGCGTGGGCAGGCCCTAGGTGGACCAGGACCTGTTTCGCCAGACGTACCGCGAAGTCAACGAGGTATTTTGCGCGTTCGAGAAGAGCGTGCTGACCAACGAGTGCAGCTGCCACCTCGCCGAACGCTTCTGCATCGCCGAACGTGAAGGCGTGCATTGCCGCGAGCGGCGCAGCCAGACGCGTTGCCTGAGATGGCTCGAACTGCTGCGCGAACAGGCGCGCTTTGCATTGCGCACCGAAGACGAACGGCGGCTGCTGCCGCACGGCAAGGCGATCCGCCTGCAGGTCGGCGGCATGCGCGGCCTGCTGCGGCTGCTCGCCGACGCTGGCAGCGATACGGCGGCGACTGCGACTGCGGACGTCGATGCGACGCTGGCGTCGGCAGAACGCCGCTACCGGACACTGGAGAATCTGCCGTACTCGGAGGTCATGCGCGACGTCGCCGCCTACCAGGTCCGCAGGCGGTCGCGGCGCCGGCGCTAGGCCGGTACGACCGGCGCGGCTTGGTCAGTGCACGTTGAGGACCGCGCTGCTGTCCTCCTCGTACATGTCGGGCAGTTCGTGAACGATGCCCTTGTGGCAATCGATGCAGGTCATACCCTTGTCGAAGCCCTCCTGGTGTTCCTTGCGTCCGCGCCGTCCCTGGGCGACATAGTCCATGGACTCGAACTCGTGGCAGTTACGGCACTCGCGCGAATCCGTCGCCTTCATGGCCTTCCAGACGTTGCGTGCCAGCTGCAGGCGCTTGGCCTCGAACTTCTCGCGCGTGTCGATTGAACCGAGTGCCTTGTGGTAGAGCTCGTTGGACGCGTAGATCTTGCGCTTGATCTTGTGCATCCATTCCTTCGGCACATGGCAGTCCGGGCAGGTCGCGCGCACGCCGGTACGGTTGTTGTAGTGGGTGGTCTCGACATACTCGGCGTAGAGATTGTCGCGCATCTCGTGACACGAGATGCAGAACTCTTCGGTGTTGGTCGCCTCCATCGCCCAGTTGAATCCGCCCCAGAACAGGATGCCGACCACGAAGGCCACCACCAGGGCCGCAACGGTGAAGCCGCCGGCCATTTGCTTGCGTGTCATCGTCAGATACTCCCGCTGTGTCGCCTAACGGAGGACCATGGTGTCGACCGGCTGGAAGGTGTTCTCGACCAGCGGCTTGGCATCGGCCTGCGGCACGTGACACTGGGTGCAGAAGTAGCGCAGCGCGGACACGTTCGACAGTACTGCGCCGTCGCGATTCTCGAAGTGCGTCTGGCTGATCTTGGTCGCATTGTGTTCGCGATAGTTCTTCCAGCTGTGGCAGCCAAGGCACTTGTTGTGCTTGATGTTTATCAGGTAGCCGTCGATCTTGTGCGGAATCAGCGGCGGCTGCTGCAGGTAATCGCGCGGGATCGGTTGGTTGTCCTTCAGATAGGGTTTCACTTCGGCGGCGTCGCTCAACGAATCGACCGCATTGACGCCGCGCAGGGACTTCACCTCGGCGCTCGCGACGCCGCCCAGCGACGATGCCAGCACCGCTGTCATCAGAACGACTGAAATGTGCTTGTTCATGTTGACTGACCTACTCTAGCGTTTCGTGGATTCAAGACCGGCGAGGCGGGCGCGGGCCTTGGCCGCGCACCGCGCACCCGGTCATGCCGGTACGATCTTCACCGCGGTCTTCTTGAAGTCGGTTTCTTTCGACAGCGGGTCAGTGGCATCCAGGGTCAACTTGTTGACCAGGCGGCTGGCATCGAAGAACGGCACGAACACCAGACCTTCCGGCGGTTTGTTGCGTCCGCGGGTCTCGACCTGGCAGACGATTTCGCCGCGACGGCTGATGACCTTGGCCTGCATGCCGCGACGCAGGCCGCGCTTTTTCGCATCGGCGGGATGCATGTAGACGAGCGCATCGGGCACCGCGCGATACAGCTCCGGCACGCGCCGGGTCATCGAACCCGAGTGCCAGTGTTCGAGCACGCGACCGGTGCTCATCCACAGGTCGTACTCGGCGTCGGGCGCCTCGGCCGGCGGCTCGTACGGCGCCGAGATGATGTTCGCCCTGCCGTCGGGCTTGCCGTAGAACTCGACGCCGGCGCCGGCCGACACGTGCGGATCGTAGCCTTCACGGTAGCGCCACAGGGTCTCCTTGCCGTCGACGACCGGCCAACGCAGGCCACGCGTCTGGTGATAACGGTCGAACTCGGCCAGTTCGTGGCCCTTCTTCGGTCCCTCGAGACCGAAGATCCGGTATTCCTCGTACAGACCCTTCTGCAGGTAGAAGCCGAAATGCTCCATCTCGTCGTTGGCGTAGGTGTTGCCGCGGTCGTCGACGACATCCTGCTTCGGATACTTGTCGACCCGGCCGTTGGCAAATAGCACGTCGTACAGCGTCTTGCCGCGGTATTGCGGCATCTTCGCGATCAGGTCCTGTGGCCACACGTCCTCGACCTGGAAGTACTTCGAGAACTCGACGGTCTGCCACAGGTCGGAGCGTGACTCGCCCGGCGCCTTGGTCTGCTGACGCCAGAACTGCGTGCGCCGCTCGGCGTTGCCGTAGGCACCCTCCTTCTCGGCCCACATCGCGGTCGGCAGGATCAGGTCGGCGGCGATCGCCGAGACCGTCGGGTACGGATCGGAGACGACGACGAAGTTGTCCGGATTGCGCCAGCCCGGGTACATCTCGTCGTTGATGTTCGGCCCGGCCTGCATGTTGTTGTTGGTCGAGACCCAGTAGCAGTTGAGCTTGCCGTCCTTGAGCATGCGGCTCTGCAGCACCGCGTGATAACCGACCTTGCCCGGCAGCGTGCCCTCGGGCAGTTGCCAGACCTTCTCGGAGAAATCGCGATGGGCCTTCTTCTTGACCACAAGGTCGGCCGGCAGGCGGTGCGCGAACGTGCCGACCTCGCGCGCGGTGCCGCACGCCGACGGCTGGCCGGTCAGCGAGAACGGGCCGTTGCCCGGCTCGGAGATCTTGCCGGTCAGCAGGTGCACGTTGTACATCAGGCCGTTGACCCAGACACCGCGTACGTGCTGGTTGAAGCCCATGGTCCAATACGACACGACCTTCTTGTTCGGGTCGGCGTACAGCTTGGCCAGGCGCTCGAGTTTGTCCGCCGGCACCTTGGAGAGTTGCGACACGTACTCCAGCGTGTACGGCTCGAGATCTTTCTTGTACCGCTCGAAATCAATTTTGGTCAGTTTGCCCTTGCCGGCGTTCTTGGCCTTCTGCTCGCGCGGATCGGTCGGGCGCAGGCCGTAGCCGATATCGGTCGCGGTCTTCGTGAAGTTGACGTGCTGGTTGACGAAGTCCCAGTTGACCAGGTCGTTCTGCACGATGTAGTTGGCGATGTAGTTGAGGATCGCGAGGTCGGTCTGCGGCTCGAAGATCATGCCGCTGTCGGCGAGTTCGAAGCTGCGGTGTTCGAACGTCGACAGCACGTGGACCTCGCAGCCCGGCTTGGTCAGCCGGGTGTCGGTCAGGCGCGACCACAGGATCGGGTGCATCTCGGCCATGTTCGAGCCCCACAGCACGAACGCGTCGGCGTGCTCGAGGTCGTCGTAGCAGCCCATCGGCTCGTCGGCGCCGAACGCGCGGATGAACGCGCCGACCGCCGAGGCCATGCAGTGGCGCGCGTTCGGGTCGATGTTGTTGGAGCGGAACCCGGCCTTGTACAGCTTCGACGCCGCGTAGCCCTCCCAGACCGTCCACTGCCCGGAACCGAACATGCCGACGCGCGACGTGATCTTGTCGGCCGGCTTGCCCTGGTTCTCTTCCAGGCTCTGTCGGATCGCGGCCTTCCATTTGTCGGCCATGACGTCGAACGCCTCGTCCCACGACACCGGCTCGAAGTCGCCGTTCTTGTCGAATTTGCCGTTCTTCTTGCGCAGCAACGGCTGGGTCACGCGATCCTTGCCGTACATGATCTTCGACAGGAAGTAGCCCTTGATGCAGTTCAGGCCACGATTGACCGGTGCATCCGGGTCGCCCTGCGTCGCGACGACGCGGTCGCCCTTGGTGCCGACCAGCACCGAGCAGCCGGTACCGCAAAACCGGCATGGCGCCTTGTCCCAGCGGATGTCCTTGTCGCCCTCGGCGGCATTGACCTGCACGCCGGGTATCGTGATGCCAGCGGCGGCAGCGGTCGCGGCAATGGCGTTGGTCTTGATGAAGTCGCGGCGTGTCTGTTTCATTGTAGTGGCTCCTCCGGCAATTCTTCGTTGTCGATCTGGTGATAGACGAGAGACGACGACGCAACCCCGTCGAGCGTCGAAAGTTGGGTGATGGTATCGGCGCAGTGGCTGTAGGCGTCGCCCTCAACCGTGACGACCATGCGCCCGCCGTCGTTGGCATGCAGCTCGACACCGGGCATGTCGCTCAGCGCTTGTTCGACGCTGGCCGCGTTCTCGGGCCGGGACATCAGCAAAACGCCACAGACGTGGTACTCGTTCATGCCGCCTCCTCTACGTGGATGACATGGATGGGACACGTGGCGATGCAGCTGCCACAGCCGTTACACGTGGATGCATCGAGCAGCGGGATGGCCCGGCCGCCGGTCTGCAGTTGGAATCGAATCGCGCGTGGCTCACAGGCGTCGGCGCACGAGCGGCAGGCGATGCCCCTGGCGCTCAGGCAGCCATCGGCGATCGCGACCGTGATCGACCACGGCGAGGTGCGCTCGCGGTCGAACGCGGCGTGGCGACAGGCGTCGACGCAGGCCGCGCAGAACGTGCAGCCGCCGCGGCGGAAATCCACGGTCGGAAAGCCGCCGTCGCCGGCGACCAGGATGGCTTCTTCGCAGGCCTGGATACACGCATCGCAGCGCTGGCACGCGTCCTCGAACGCCGCGACCGCCCACGGTACGTGGTGCGCAATCCCTACTGCTCTGCCCCGAAAAAAAGCCCTTCGCGCGGTGTTGATCGTTGTCATTCTGTAGGCCAGACTCTCGCCTGTCCGCAGTCAGGGTGGAAACAAGCGTAGTAGCTGGTCGCCGTCCGAAACTTGAGATATATCAAGTCCGTCGACGCGGATTTTGACAATCATCAACTCGACGTGCGATTTGGCGGGGAGCCATGGCCATGCAGGATCGATTCGGCAGGCAGATTCAATACCTCCGGCTGTCCGTGACCGACCGCTGCGACTTCCGCTGCAGCTACTGCCTGCCGCGCTCGCACCGCGATTTCGCGACCCCGGACGACTGGCTGACGCCGGCCGAGATCATCCGCCTGGTCGACGTCTTCAGCGCGCTCGGCGTCACCCACGTGCGCCTGACCGGCGGCGAGCCCCTGGTGCGTCGCGAACTGCCCGAAATCGCGGCCGGCATCGCCGCGCTGCCGCGCATCCGCGATCTGTCGCTGAGCACCAATGCGTCGCGCCTCGCGGCGTTTGCCGACCGACTGCAGGGCGCCGGCGTCACCCGCCTGAACATCAGCCTCGATTCGCTCGACCCGGACAAGTTCGGGCGCATCACCGGCGGCCGCCTGGAGCGCGTGCTCGACGGCATCGCGGCCGCCCGCGCGGCCGGGTTCGCACCGATCAAGATCAACACCGTGGCGATGCGCGGCATCAACGACGACGAGGTCGACGCGATCGTCGACTTCTGCGTCGAGCACGGTCTGACGCTGCGCTTCATCGAGGCGATGCCGGTCGGCGCCGGCGGCCAGCAGGCGCAGGATCACTACATGCCGCTCAGCGAGGTCGAGGCGATCTTGCGCCGGCGCTTCCGCCTGGCCCCGGCGGCGATGAAGGGCAGCGGCCCGGCGCGCTACTTCCGCGTCGACGACACCGAACTGCGGATCGGCTTCATCACGCCGCAGTCGCAGCATTTCTGCGCCAGCTGCAATCGCGTACGCCTCAGCGTGCGTGGCGACCTGTACCTGTGCCTCGGCCAGGAGGACAAGGTCGAACTCGGTCGCCTGCTGCGCGACGGTGCCAGCGATGCCGAGCTCGCCGCCGCGATCGCCGCAGGTATCGACCGCAAGCCCGAGCGCCATCATTTCCTCAGCGCGCCGACCGCGATCCTGCGGCCGATGTCGTCGCTCGGCGGCTGACCGCGTCAGCCCGGCCGACCGTCGATGCGCGGGCGCAGCAGCAGCGGCGCATAGCGCAGCACGAACAGCGCGAAGGCCGCGATCCACAGCCCGGCGGACAGATCGAGCCACAGCGCATAGCCCGGCGGCCACGCCAACGGACCGAACACGCGCACCGCGGCGGCGACGTTGACCAGCACGAACGCGCCGGCCGTGATCCGCGAGACCTGGATCGGCCGCCCGGTATGCCCGCGCGCCACACGCGCCATCATGCCGAGCGTGAACACGCCGATCGCGCCGACGGTCAGCGCGTGGGTCGCCGATGCCGCCGGGATGTGGCCGAGACCGGCGAGGCCGCGCAGCAGCGCGCCGACCGCGAACCACGCGTAGCCGGCGTGCAGCACCCACAGCACCGGCATCGTCAGCACGCGCCGCTCGAACCAGCCGGCGAGGCGCAGCAACTGCAGCGCGCCGACCGCGATCCACAGCGCGGCCGCGAGCGCGCCGGCGGCGGGCACGAACGGGTCGAGCACGACCAGTGCGCACAGCCCGGCGAACGTGCCGACCTCGACCCAGCGCCGCGTCAGCGGCGCGAATCCGGCGATCACGTTGGCGGTGAAGAACGGCAGCACGCGGCCGCCGACCAGCGCGATCAACAGCAGCACCAGGACCAGCATCGCGCGCCGCGGATCGCCGACCACGTCGAGCATGCCGCGCAGCTGCAGCTGCGAGGCCAGGCCGGCCAGCGCCATCGCGACCAGCAACGGCACGACGACACGATTCGCCCGGTTGCGGTCGCCCCATAGCGGCCCGGCGAGGCCCGCCGCGAGCAGCGGCAGGAACGCGGCGTCGACGCCGATCGCGAGCACTGCCGGCACGCCCGGCCACCACCCCAGCACGCGCCCGAGCAGCCACAGCAGTGCCAGCGCCGCGAGCCGCGCGCCGGTCCAGGTCGCGACGCCGGTCCAGTTGCGCACCGCGGTCAGCAGGAAGCCGGCGATCACCGCGGCGGTGTAGCCGAACAGCATCTCGTGGGCATGCCAGGCGACCGGGTCGCCCGCGACCGGGGCCCGCAGCGAGCCCCGCCAGATCGCCGACCACAGCCCGATCAGCAGCGGCGACGCAACCGCGGCCTGCAGAAAGAACGGGCGGAAGCCGAGCGCGAACGGCGCCCAGCCCTGCACGTGCGGCATCGGTGGCGGTGGCGCTGCCTTGTTGGATTGGATCTGCATCGCGCCGCAGCTTCGCGGTATCACCGCGCCCCGGCCTTGACCCTGGTCAATCGGGACGGCCGCGCGGCGGAAAGCCGGCGCGACGGCGGCGCCGGGCGGGGCGACGACGCACCTCCCGGCGCCCTTCGCGACCGCTGGGCCCGGGCCGCGGCCGTGGCCGGCGGGCGGCCCCGCTGGGCGCCGTTGGACCGACGCGACCCCGACCGCCGGCAACCGCTCTCCGGCGTGACGGCGGCCGCTGCGCCGTCGACGGGCGTTAAGCCGGCGGCCTTGCGGCGACAACACCCGCGACGTCATTGCGTGGATGCAGCGCCCGCCGCGGCGTCGACGGATTGCGCGACAATGAACCGCGGTGCTTAAATCGGCGCACCGATCCCGTGTCCGACAGGTGTCCGCGGTGCTCAAAGCTGACCTGGCCAAGGGCCTGATGTTCGCGCGCCTGACCGAGGCCCAGCTCGAGCGCGTGGCGGCGCACGCGGTGCGGGTGCGGGTCGACGACGGCGAGATGCTGTTCCGTCAGGACGACCCGGCGCAACGCTTCTACCTGCTGCTGCGTGGCCAGATCAAGCTGTTTCGACTCGGCCCGAGCGGCAACGAGAAGGTCATCGAGGTCGTGAGCCCGGTCAGCACCTTTGCCGAGGCGCTGATGTTTCTCGAGCGGCCGACCTACCCGGTCGGCGCGCAGGCGCTGCAGCCGGCCGAGGTCATCAGCATCGACTCGACCGATTTCACGGCGATGCTGCGCGAGTCGGTCGATACCTGTTTCCTGTTGATGGGCGACATGAGCCAGCGCCTGCGCGGGCTGATCCGCGAGATAGACAACCTGAGCCTGAGCAGCGCCACGTGCCGGGTCGCCGCGTACCTGCTGGCCAAGGCGCCGGCCGGCAGCGGCAGCTTCGAACTCGACATCCCCAAGCAGACCCTGGCGTCGCGCCTGTCGGTGCAGCCGGAGACGTTCTCGCGGATCATCCGCAACCTCAGTAACCAGGGCCTGCTCACGGTCAGCGGCGCGCACGTCGAGATCAGCGACCGCGCGCGCCTCGAGGCGATCGCCAGCGCCAGCGGCATCGGCGAGGATTCGCTGGCCAGCACGTTCCACTACGCCGGTCCGGCCACGACACCGGGGTCGTGACCGCGGCGAGCCGATAGGCGCCGGTCCGACCCGGCGGCGCCATGCCGCAACGCCCGCGCGCGCGGGCCCGCCGCGCCGACCCCGCCCGTCCGGAGCAACCGCTCACGGTAAGCGCCCTCCGTGGACATGAAACCAGCGGTGCCGCGTCGCTGCCGGGCCGGTGTCGTAACGCAGCGCTGGTCGCGACAGGCGGCGAGTCGGGTCGCGCGCCCTCGCGGCCCGGTGAACGCGCCGGCCTGCCCAGCGCCGCGCGCGTGCGGCGCTGCGAACACGGCGGTATCGCTGACCGGCACCGGCGGCACGCGAGCGGCGACGACGGCGATGCCGGAGGGACCGGCTGCGGCAGCGTCGCCAGCACATCGCCGGGCCGCCCAAAACCGGCCCACCCCGGACACCGCGACATTGATCTGAATCAACGGACGAAACACCACATATTGCGTTTTCATACATCCCTGACTACAAGATCTTGCGTGCCCCCGTTGACATGACCAGGAACCCCCGATGCACGCACCGCCGGCCGATATCGCCCGACTGCCCAGCCACGTACGCCGCCGCGATGGCGTTGCGGTCGCGTTCGACCGCCGGCGCATCCACTCGGCGATCGAACGCGCCGGCCACGCGAGCGGCGAGTTCGGCGCCGACGAGGCGGCCTTGCTGACCGCGCAGGTGGTCAAGGTGCTGACCCACCGGCATGCCGCCGACGACGCCCCGGGCGTCGAGCGCATCCAGGACGTCGTCGAGCAGACCCTGATCGCGGCCAATCACCTGCACACCGCGCGCGCCTATATCAGCTATCGCGACCAGCACCGCCGGCTGCGCGCCGACCGGCGCACGCTGCTCGACGTGTCGGCGTCGGTCAACGAGTACCTCGAGCGCGCCGACTGGCGGGTCAACGCCAATGCCAACCAGGGCTACTCGCTCGGTGGCCTGATCCTCAACACCTCGGGCAAGATGATCGCCAACTACTGGCTGTCGCATGTCTACCCGCCCGAGATCGGCGACGCGCACCGCGCCGGTGACGTGCATATCCACGATCTCGACATGCTCGCCGGCTACTGCGCCGGCTGGTCGCTGCGCACGCTGCTGCACGAGGGACTGAACGGCGTGCCGGGCAAGGTCGAGGCCGGTCCGCCGCGCCACCTGTCGTCGGCGGTCGGACAGATCGTCAACTTTCTCGGCACGCTGCAGAACGAATGGGCCGGCGCACAGGCGTTCAGCTCGTTCGACACCTACATGGCGCCGTTCGTGCGCAAGGACGGCCTCGACTACGCCGCGGTCCGGCAGTACATCCAGGAGCTGATCTACAACCTCAACGTGCCGTCGCGCTGGGGTACGCAGACACCGTTCACGAACCTGACGTTCGACTGGGTCTGCCCGGCCGACCTGCGCGACCAGGTACCGGTGATCGGTGGCGAGGAGATGCCGTTCACCTACGGCGAGCTGCAGGCCGAGATGGACATGATCAACCGTGCCTACATCGAGGTCATGAGCGCCGGCGATGCCAAGGGGCGCGTGTTCACGTTCCCGATCCCGACCTACAACATCACGCCCGACTTCCCGTGGCACAGCGAAAACGCCGAGCGCCTGTTCGCGATGACCGCGCGCTACGGCCTGCCGTATTTCCAGAACTTCCTCAATTCGGAGCTCGAACCGAACATGGTGCGCAGCATGTGCTGCCGCCTGCAGCTCGACCTGCGCGAGCTGCTCAAGCGCGGCAACGGCCTGTTCGGCTCGGCCGAGCAGACCGGGTCGCTCGGCGTGGTCACGATCAACTGTGCACGCCTCGGTCATCTGCACGCCGGCGACGAGGACGCGCTGCTGGCGCGCCTCGACCGGCTCCTCGAGCTCGCGCGCAACAGCCTCGAGATCAAGCGCAAGGTCATCCAGCGCCACATGGACGCCGGCCTGTTCCCGTACACCAAGCGCTACCTGGGCACGCTGCGCAACCATTTCTCGACGATCGGCGTCAACGGCATCAACGAGATGATCCGCAACTTCAGCGCCGACCGCGACGACATCACGACGCCGGACGGGCACGCGCTGGCGTGCCGCTTCCTCGACCACGTCCGTGCGCGCATGGTCGAGTTCCAGGAGGCGACCGGCCACCTGTACAACCTCGAGGCGACGCCGGCCGAGGGCACGACCTACCGCTTCGCCCGCGAGGACCGCAAGCGCTACCCGGACATCCTGCAGGCCGGCAGCGCCGACGCGCCGTACTACACCAACAGTTCGCAGCTGCCGGTCGGTTTCACCGACGACCCGTTCGAGGCCCTGGAGCGCCAGGAGGCGCTGCAGCGCAAGTACACCGGCGGCACCGTGCTGCACCTGTACCTGCCCGAGGCGGTACCGAGCGCGGCGGCCTGCGCGCGCCTGGTGCGGCGCGCGCTCGAACGCTTCCGCCTGCCCTACCTGACCGTGACGCCGACCTTCTCGATCTGCCCGACGCACGGCTACCTGGCCGGCGAACACGAGTTCTGTCCCAAGTGCGACGACACGCTGCGCGCACGCAAACACCACGAGGCCCGAGATGCCCGACACGACTCCGGAGATTGAACTGCACGACGACGAACGCACCCGCTGCGAGGTATGGACCCGGGTCATGGGCTACCACCGCCCGCTGTCGGCATGGAACGCCGGCAAGCGATCCGAGCACGCCGAGCGGCGCTACTACCGCGACCCGTCGACGCCGCCGCACGGTCCGGCGTGCGACTGACATGTCGACCACTGCCGGCGCAGCGGTAACCGCGGCGCCGCCGGATGCGCATGCGCCGGCGCTGCACATCGGCGGCCTGACGCCGCTGAGCACGGTCGACTGGCCCGGCCGCCTGGCCGCCGTCGTGTTCTGCCAGGGCTGCCCGTGGCGTTGTCGCTACTGCCACAACACCGACCTGCTCGGCACCACTGCGGCCGCGTCGCTCGACAGCGCGCAACTGATCACGTTCCTGGAACGCCGCCGCGGCCTGCTCGACGGCGTCGTGTTCTCGGGCGGCGAGCCGACCGCGCAGCGCGGCCTCGCGGCCGTCATCGAGCGCGTGCGCGCGCTCGGCTTCGCGGTCGGCCTGCACACGGCCGGCTGCTATCCGCAGCGCCTCGCGGCGCTGCTGCCGCGGCTCGACTGGATCGGCCTCGACATCAAGGCAGTTGCCGAGGACTACCGCGCCGTGACCGGCGTCGCCGGCAGCGGTGAGCGCGCGTGGACCAGCCTGCGCCTGCTGCGCGACGCCGGCACGCCGTTCGAGGTCCGCGTGACCGTGCACGACGCCCTGCTGCCGGCGCAGCGGCTGCGCCGCCTGCGCGATCGCCTGCACGGCGCCGGCATCGCCAACGTCGTGCTGCAGCGCTGCCGCACGACGCGTATGCACGACCCGTCGCTGGGCGCGAACGCGGCGGCGCTGGTCGACGACCGGCGGGTGTTCGTCGCCACCGCCGCACCGGGCGGCGCTTGACGCCCGTCAATCGCCGCCTTGGCCGACAGCGTTATTGTCGTTGTCGAACCTCGGCAGCGCGGGCCCAACCATGCAGACCGTCAGCTACACGATCGGCAACAGGCTGTACCTGAACATCACCGACCGCTGCACGCTGGCGTGCCGCTTCTGCCCCAAGCACAACGGCTCGCATCGCGTCCACGACTACGACCTGGCCCTCGACCACCGCCCGACGCAGGCCGAGATCCTGGCCGCGATCGACGACCCGGCCGGCTACGACGAGGTCGTGTTCTGCGGCTTCGGCGAACCGACGCTGCGTCTCAAGGTACTGCTCGACACGGCGCGCCACATCAGGGCCAACGGCGGCCGGGTGCGCGTCAACACCGACGGGCTCGCCAACCTGGTGCACAAGCGCAACGTCCTGCCGGACATGGCCGGCTGCGTCGACGCCCTGTCGATATCGATGAACGCGCACGACGAGGCCACTTACCGGCGGCACTGCGTGCCGGCACTGCCCGGCTCGTTCGCGGCGATGCGCGCGTTCGTGCGCCTCGCGCCGCAGCATATTGCCGACGTCACGGCGACCGCGATCGATGGCCTCGATGGCGTCGACATCGCGGCGTGCGCACGGGCCGCGCGCGACGCCGGCGTGGACTTCCGCCGCCGCGTGCTCGACGTGGTCGGCTGAGCAACGCTCACGGATGGGTCATCAGGCTGGCGCGGATCTGTTCGGGCGGGACGTCGGCGGCACGCAGCGAGCCGCGTACCGCGGCGTGTGCCGACTCGGGCAGGACCAGGTAGTAATCGCAGTCGGCGAGCAGTGAATGCACGCGCACGACGCGCTCGGCGACGTCGGCGATGCGCTCGCTGCCGGCCGGTTCCAGGTCGATCGAGTGGTAGCGGAAATCATCGAGCACGTCGCGCCACGCCCGACAGACGTTGGACAGGTAATGACCGCGCGGGATCGCCGATAGCCAGTACAGGTCGATGGAACGGTTCTCGTCCTTCTGGATCGCGTGATCGATCAGGCTGCTGACCGCGGCGAACCCGGATTCCCAGGCGATGAACACCAGCGGTCGCTCGGACGCCTCGTCGAGCGTGAAATCGC
The DNA here is from genome assembly GCA_030065815.1 of Gammaproteobacteria bacterium. Taxonomy (GTDB): domain Bacteria; phylum Pseudomonadota; class Gammaproteobacteria; order Chromatiales; family Chromatiaceae; genus Thiosocius. The sequence goes on from JASJCU010000001.1 coordinate 71,641, forward strand.
CGCGCGGCCCGCGCAGTGTCACCGGCGCACCCTTGCGCAAGTCACCGAACACGAAGCCGCTGAACGGATCGGCGGCGCGACGGCGCACGTGAAAGCGCAGCTGAACCGCGTCGCACGGACAGCTGGCGATTGCCAGCGTCTTCGCCGGCATGCCGTCGAACGCCAGCTCGACGCTCTGCCCGGCGAGGAACTGCAAGCCGCCGCTGCGTGGCGTGCGCACCGTCAGCTGCATGACATCGTCCTGCAGCTGTTCGATACGGCTGACCTTGGCCGGTACGCACTGCGGCGCGATCTCCGCGGCGCTGCCGGTCTCGCGCGCCTCGATCTCGACGTCGGCGACCGCGCGACAGCTGCACATCAGGAACCAGCCATCCTGCTTGTCGGCGTCGCTGAAGCGGTAGTCGAAGTGCTTGGCCTGTTCGACCTGGCCGCGCAGCAGGCGGGCGCGACAGTCGCCGCAGCTGCCGGTCGCGCAACCGTGGCCGAGGTTCAGGCCGGCGCGCAGCCCGGCCTCGAGCAGGGTCTCACTCGGTTCGGCCTCGAACGCATGGTCGGTGGGGCGGACGGTAACGCGGAATGCCATACGACGGGCAATCTAACCCCGTGTGCACGGCAGGCCAAGCCGCAGGCGCGGCGCAGGCGCATCGGCTAGCGCGATTCGCGCAGCTTGATCTGGTTCATGAACCAACCGACCAGCGTACCGAGCATCATCGCCTGACGGGCGTCGCACTGTTCCTGCAGCGACAGCAGCCGCGTCTCGGTCTCGGCGGCGAACTGGCGATAGCTGGCGAGGTCGTCTTCGAGGCGGGCGATCTCGACCCGGGCCCGCTGCAGTTCGCTGGACAGGTGATCGACGTCCGGCCTGGTGTCGCGATTGGCCTTGAACAGCGCCGCCTCGCGGATGCGCTGGACCTTCTCGACCATGCCGGAGCGCTCGGAATCGGCATCCGGATAGGCCTTGCGCAGTTCCGACACGCGGATGTGGCCTTCGAAGGCCTCGATGCGGCCCTCCTGAATGTGCTGCTGCAACAGGCGGCGCGGTACGCCGACCATGCGGGCGGCCTGCGAAAGACTCAACAGACGATCCATGCTTCCTCCAGCGGATACCCCCCGAACGGGATATCTCTTCGGGGCAGTATAGGCCCGCGAATACCAGAGTAAAAGAGTCAGTTATTGTTCGCCTTATTATTAATTAACCGGCTGCTTCAGCTCCCGCTCAGCGGCGCGCTGCACGCAGCCGCGCCAGCTCGTCGAGCAGCGGCACCAGGACCGGCTGCAGCTTGCGCCGCATCAGGCTGCCGATCGCCGTGCTGTCGCGGAACACCGGCCGCACGACGCCGTAGCCGAGCCCGGAGAGCACGCGCAGCGCGCGCACCTGCGCCGCATCGATACCCGGCAGGTCGGCGAGCGCCGCGGCCGCCGACGAGCCGGCCAGCCACTCGCCGGCCTCGCGCTGCAGGTCGTCGAGGGTCGCGTCGGCGCGGCCCTGCGGGCGCGCGGCGGCAAAATAGCCGGCGACGTGGTCGAGGCCGAGGTTGACGACGTCCTGGTTGGACGGCTTGTCGAAGACCCGGAACACGGTCTCGATGAACGCCTGCCCGGGTGCCGCCAGCACGCGCAGCAGCAGCCCGGCGAGCGGATCGTCGCGGGCCGCGAGGGCGTCGCCGACGGCAGCGTGCAGCGGATGCGCCGGCGCGGCGAACGGCAGGCTGTCGGGGCGTGCGGCGAGGAAACCGACGAAGTAGGCCGGCCGGCGTTGCGCCCTGCGCCACAGGCCGGCGACGTCGCTGTCGTCGAGCAGGCCCGGCTGCAGCACCAGCCGCACCGTTTCGATCTGCTGCTCGGGCTCGGCCTCGAACGGCAGGTGTTCGACGAGGTAGCGCGCGAGCACCGAACCCATGCTGCCGGCGACGACCGACGGCTTGGCCAACATGTGACGGGCATTGGTCGCGTCCTCCATCGCCCACCACGCACGCCTCGCGAGTTCGTCGGTCAGTCCCTGCGCGCTGACTGCGGCGACCACGGCCTCGGGCTCGCCGAGCAGCAGCAGCTGCTCGAGGCTGTCGTCGCGCATCTGGCCCATGCGCGTCCAGCGCTGCAGGTAGACCGGGTAGCCGCCCGGCGAACCGAGTACGTGCCCGGACAGCAGTTCCTTGACCCGCTTGACGTACTGCTCGTCGCGGCCGGTCGGATTCAGCTGGATCTCGGCCTCGCCGTTCTCCGACAGGCCGTGCACGGTCATCGTCGACTCGTTGATGCGAATCGCCTGCGGCGCATTGGCCAGCAGCACGTTGAGTCGCAGCGTGTCCTGGGGTGAGAGTTCCATCGCGTGGGCGGCCACCGCGCTCGGACCGCGGACAGGTCAGCGCTCGGTGGGCGGGACGTAGTTGGCGTCGGCGGGATTGAGGAAGATGAACTGCGACTCGCCGGGTTCGAGCTCGACGAAATCGAGCGTCGCCGCGTCGAGCAGCGGCACGAACTCCGGGGCCATGACGATCTGCACGCCTTGCGAATCGAACCGGATGTCGTCCTCGGTGGCCTCGTCGAAGCCCATGCGATAGTCGATGCTGCCGTCCGGACGCTTCTGCGCGGCGAGGCGCAACGCCATCCCCGCCGTTCCGCCCTGCTCGGCCGCGACCTTTACCTGCTCGGCCGCCTGCGGCGTCACCTTGAACATCTCCACTCCCGTTGGATGCGCGTCACGCCACCGCTCGGCGACAGTCGCGCACGAAACCCACGAAGCGCTGCGCCCACGGGTGCGAACGGGTGTCGCGGAGGTGGGCGTAGCTCGCCAGCAGATTCCGGTAGCGCAGGCCGTCGTGCTCGCCGTCGACGCCGAACCCGCGTTCGACCCGGTAGGCGAAATCGAAGCCCTCGGGCAATGCGGCCAGCGCCGAGTAATGAAACTCATGCGCCGGGATCGGCTCGCTGCCGTCGGCCGACAGCGGCCACGGGTGGGAAGCCGTTTCGCGCAGGCGGACATAGCCACGGCCCTGCGGCTTGGCGTGCATGTCGACGCCGGCCGGAATCACGCCGGCCATTCTACGCGTGTTTCCGTTCCAGGTCAGGCGATCGCACAGGTACATCAACCCTCCGCATTCCGCGTAAACGGGGCCGTCGCGCTCGATGAAAGCGGCGACCGCGCCGCGCATCGCGGCATTCGCCTCGAGCGCCTGCATGTGCGTCTCGGGGAAGCCGCCGCCGATGAACAGCCCGTCGACGTCCGGCAGCTCACGGTCGTTGAGCGGGCTGAACGGCAGCAGCACGGCACCGGCGGCGCGCAGCGCCTCGAGGTCACCCGAATAGTAGAAGCCGAACGCCGAGTCCTGTGCGTAACCGATCCTGACCGGCGGGCCCGTCACCGTCGCGGTGTCGTCGCCCACGCGACCACGCGGCGGCGTTGCGGTCGCGGCCAGCGCGCCCAGCCGTTCGAGGTCGACCTGATCGCGGATCAGCGCCGCCATGCGGTCGATCTGCGCGCGGCCGCCGCCGAGTTCGTTGCTCGGCACCAGGCCGAGGTGACGTTCGCTGATGCGCAGTGCGTCATTGTTGTGCACCGCGCCAATCACGGCGACGTCGGTGTAGTGCTCGATCACCGCGCGCAGCTTGGCCTCGTGGCGGCTGCCGCCGACCTTGTTGAGAATCACGCCGACGATCCGGATAGCCGGGTCGAACGCCTGGTAGCCGAGGATCAGCGGGGCCACGCCGCGGGTCATGCCCTGGCTATCGAGAACCAGTACGATCGGCGAGCCGAGCTGGGCGGCCAGGGCCGCGTTGCTGTTGCTGCCGTCCAGCGCGAGGCCGTCGTACAGGCCCTTGTTGCCCTCGATGACGCCGACGTCGGCGTCGGCCATCTTGTCCGCGAACAGGTCGTCGATCTCGCCGCGCGCCATCGTGTAGAAGTCGAGGTTGCGGCAGGCGCGGCCCGCGGCCTGCCCCAGCCATAGCGGATCGATGTAGTCCGGGCCCTTCTTGAACGGCTGCACCCGCCGGCCGGCATCACGCAGGGCCGCGCACAGGCCGATGCTCAGCGTGGTCTTGCCCGAGGACTTGTGGGCGGCGGAGATGTAGATGTGTGCCATCCGGTTGATTCCGTCACGCAGGGACGCAGAGACCGCAGCGTGATGTCGTTGGGTTCATGTTCCGCCACCGGTCCCGCTGTGGCCATCGAACCGGATTGCGACGCCACCGACTGGATTGCGACGCAACGGCTCGGCCGCGAGACCGAATCGATCTCTGCGTACCCTGTGCTCCTCTGTACACGCTGCGTGCAAAAGAAAAGGCGGTGAGAACACCGCCCTTGTGCGATCCGTACAGGTGGCTATCAGCCACGCTGCGGGTCGGCGACCTCGTCGGCCAGCGACACCGGCAGGAACTGCAGCAGGCGCACGCCGATGAAGGTCACCAGCAGGGCCAGGGCGAAGCCACCAAGGCCGAGCAGAAACTCCGGCAGCGACGGCGAGTAGGCCCGCGCCATGCCGTTCACGCCGTCGTAGTAGGCCGATTCGATGATCGTGTGCCCGGGGAACATGCTCAGCGGGAACGCCTGGCCGCCGATCACGATGACGTAGATCGCCGACAGGCCACCAAGCACGACCAGCAGCGCCGCCGCGGTGATCGCGCCGCGCTGCATGCCCAGTGCCGGATGGAACAGGATGCCCATCGGCACCAGCATGCCAAGCAGCACCCAGCCGATCCAGAAGGTCCAGGTGTAGACACCGCCGTCGCGCAGGATGAAGGCCTCGTAGGCATGGTTCTCGGTGCCGTACAGGTTGGTCAGGTGGTAGACCAGCGTGAAGTAGAAGATCGCCGCGACGAACACGCCGAGGAGATTCTTCAGCCGGCGCAGCACGCCGTCGCCGAGCGGGCGGTCGTCGGTGTTGAACGTGAACATCAATACCAGCAGGTACAGCGCCATGCCGTAGGCGAACGACATGATGATGAACATCGGCGCCATGATCGCGGCGTCGTAGCCCTGGCGCGCGACCAGGAAACCGAAGATCGAGCCGGTACCGGTGGTCAGTGCGAGGCGCCAGACGAAGGCCAGCACACCGACACCCTTGCTGTAGCTGTTGGCCTTGCGCTCCATCATCGTGAACAGATAGATCGCGACGATCACGATGAATCCGACGTACAGGTAGATGTTCCACGCGAAGATCGACTTGAAGTTATAGGTCGTCATCGCAACGATCAGCCGACTCGGCTGGCCGAGGTCGAGTACCAGCACGATCAACCCGCCGATCAGCAGCGTGATCGCCATCAAACCGGACAGGCGCGCCAACGGCTTGTACATCGTCTGACCGAACACCGAGCCGACCGATGCAACATTCAGCGCACCGGACGCGGCGACGATCAGAAAGATCGCGAACACGTGCGGCGTACCCCAGACGATCTGATTGCTCATGCCGGTCACCCAGTGACCTTCGTGCTCCATATACAGCGTCGCGAAACCACCGACCGCGACGATCGTCGCCAGTACCGCGAGCAGCCCCCAGTAGCGCGGACTCTCGATACCCCATTCGCGGTAGTGAATCTTTTTCATTGCCGAAAAGGTCTCCGGTATGCGATCAGATGTCGGTGTAGCGGACCGCAGTGTTCAGCTTCAGGTCGGCGCGGATCTCGACGTTCGTGTGTTTGGCCATCGCTTGCGAGACCGCGCTGTTGGGGTCCTTGAGATCGCCGAACACGATCGCATCGTGGCTGCAGGCATCCTGGCAGGCCGTCGTCATATCACCCCGGTCGAGACGGTGGACGCAAAACGTGCAGCTCTCGACACAGCCCTTGCCGCGCGGCACGGCGGTCGGCTTGATCTGCACGTTCTCGTGAATGAACGAGCGCGCGTTGTACGGGCAGGCCATCATGCAATAGCGGCAGCCGATGCAGGTGTGGCGGTCGACGAGCGCGAGCCCGTCGGCACGCTGGAACGAGGCCCCGGTCGGGCACACGTCGACGCATGGTGGATGCTCGCAGTGCTGGCACATCATCGGCAGCGACGTGATCCGGCCGGTCAGGTTGTTCTTCAGCTTCACCGTGCGAATCCAGCGCGGACGCTGCATGTCCCACAGCTCATCGCTGGCACCCTGCGGTTTTTCCAACAGGTCGAGACCGTTTTCCTTCTCGCACGCCGCGACACAGTCACTACAACCATCGGCGCACTTGGTGGTGTCGATGAGCATGCCGTAGCGCACGTCATCGGTCACCGGCGTGTCGCGCGGCGTGGCCTTCGCCACAGACTGCAGGAACACGCCGGGCGCGACCGCGGTCATCGCGGCGCCCGCCGTGCCGGCCAGAAACGCTCGCCGCGATGTACTGCTCGGCTGATCGTTTGACTGACTCATCTCAGTTCCCCGTGGGCTTGGTGGCATGACAGGTGAAGCAGTCCAGCGACGCGCCGGTGAACTCGTGGCAGGCCGCACAGAATTCGCCGGGGGCGTCGATCGCGACGTGGTCGCCGGATACGTCCTTGCGCACGTGGCAGTCGACGCAGCCGGCCAGGCTGTTGTCGGTCTTGCGGATGCCCTGGTGCACGGTCACGTCACGCTGATGCTTGATCAGCTCGAAATGACGGCGCCGCATGAACGCGGTCGGCGCAACACAGGCATCGAGACCATCGGCCTTGGCCGTCCCCTCGACGCCCTGCCCGGCGACCGCCGGGCCGTACGCGCCAATCAGCGCCACGCCCATCGCCAGCAGCACACTGATGCCAAACTTACCTTTCATCGCCAAACTGGCCCCTGCTTGTTTGCTTGCCTCGGATTACTCGCCCAGCCCCATCTTGATGTAGCCGGTCGGGCAGACATCGGAGCAGATATGGCAACCGATGCAGCGTGCGTAGTCGGTCGCGACGTAACGACCGGTCGTCGATTCCGTCTTCTTGACCCGGTACACGGCATCCTGCGGGCAGAAAATCACGCAGTTGTCGCACTCGAAGCACATGCCGCAACTCATGCAGCGCTTGGCCTCTTCGACGGCCTGGTCGGTCTCGAGACCGATAAGACGCTCATGGAAGTGGCCCAGCACGTCGTCTGCCGACGGCACCTCTTCCTTGCGCGCCACGCGCGGCGTGTAGTCGAAATGGCCGAGGAACAGCTCGTCGTGCGGGATGACCTCGGCGAACGAACGATCCTCGTAGTTGTGGATCGCCCAGTTGCCGCTCGCCGTGCCGCGCATGTCGCCACGCTCGGCCGCATCGAAGTGCTCCGGTGACAAGCCGGCCTCTTCCATCTTGTCGTCGAGGTCGAAGTGGTGCACATCGACCTTCGGGCGCTTCTTGTGCTGCTTGTTGCTCAGAAACTCGTCGATCGAATCAACGGCCACCGATGCCTGGCCGATGGCCGTTGTCAGCAGATGCGGGCGAATGATGTCACCGGCGACGAAGTGCTTCTCGCGGTCCGGGACCTGGTAGAAGCTGTCGGCGTTGATCAGACCACGGCCGTTGTCGAGCACTTCGAGCCCGGTCAGGTCACCACCCTGGCCGATGGCCGAGACGATCAGATCGGCCTCGAGGACCTGCTCGGTGCCTTCGACCGGCACCGGGCGGCCATCTTCCATTGAGCACTTGGCGATGCGCAGTCCGGTTGCGCGACCGTCGTCGCCCATGATCAGGCCGACCGGCATGACCTCGTCGAGAATGGTCACACCCTCGTGCAGTGCGTCGTGCACCTCGTGCTCGGCAGCCGTCATGTTGCTGCGCGGGAACAGCGACGTCAGCGTGACCGCGGCGCCCTGGGCGGCCGCGGTGATCGCAGTGTCATGGGCGACGAACCCGTCGTTGACGACCAGCTCCGGACGGTCGGTCGGGTTGGTCTGCTCGATGTGGCCGAGGCGACGGGCGACTGAGACGACGTCGATCGACGTATCACCGCCGCCGACACAAACGACCTTGTCAGCGGTGACCTTCATGCGCCCCTCGTTGAACGCCTTCAGGAACGCGACGCCGGATACGCAGTTTGGCGCATTGTCCCAGCCCTCGACGGGCAGGCCGCGGCCGGTCCAGCAGCCGACGGCCCACAGGACCGCGTCGAAATCCCTCTCCAGGTCCTCGACGCTGACGTCGTCGCCGACGCGGGTGCTGGTGCGTACCTCGATGTTGCCCATGTCGACGATGCGCTGGATCTCGCCGGCCAGCTTGTCGCGCGGGATACGGTAGTTCGGGATGCCGTAGCGCATCATGCCGCCGAGTTCCGGCTGCGACTCGAACACGGTCACGCCGTGGCCCTTGCGACGCAGCTGGTAGGCCGCCGCCATGCCGGCGGGACCGCCGCCGATCACGGCAACCCGCTTGCCGGTGTCGGCGCCGGCCTCGAACTTGTAGCCCTGTTCGAGCGCGTTGTCGCCGATCCACTGCTCGACCGCGTTGATGCCGACGAAGTCCTCGACTTCGTTGCGGTTGCAGCCGTCCTGGCAGGGTGCCGGGCAGACACGGCCCATCATCGACGGGAACGGGTTGGCATCGGTCGAACGGCGGAATGCGTATTCGCCCATCTCCATACCCTCGGCCGGCTTCTCCTGGCCACGCACGATGGCCAGCCAACCGCGGATGTCTTCACCGGACGGACAGCTGCCCTGACACGGCGGCGTCTTGTGCACGTAGGTCGGACACTTGTGCGAGGTGTCCTCGTTGAAGATCTTCTGGGTGAAGGAATCCCACGTGTTGTCGCCGTCCTCGAAGCGGCGCCAGGTCAGGTTGGTGTTCATTTCATCGCTCGGAGTTGCCATCTAAACTCTCCTTACTTGTATGCCCGGGGATCCCTGAGGATCATCGTGTTCGCGTGTAACGTCGCGCGCCCGTCAGGCCGCGTCGTCTGCAGATTCATCGTCGTCTTCACTGGTCTGGCCTGTGAGAACGATCGCATTCGACACCAGTTGATGGACACTGACGATCATCTCCATGTCCATGCCGTAGTAAGGCAGCACCTTCGTGAACTGCGATTTGCAGATCGCGCAGATTGCCGCCATGTTGGTCACGCCATGCTCCTGGATGACGTTCCTGAGCGCCTCCATCCGCGGCTTGGCACCCTTGACCCGCAGTTCCATCAGATCGTCGGTGAGCAGCCCACCGCCGCCGCCGCAGCAGAAGGTCTTCTCGTGGATCGTCTCCGGCGCCATGTCGACGAAGTTGTCGCACACGGCCTTGATCACATTGCGCGGGATCTTGAACTGGCCGCCGGGTTCGTCGCCCATACGTGACGCACGCGCGACGTTGCACGAATCGTGGAACGTCACGACCATGTCGTCGTTGCCCGATTTGTCGATCTTCAACGTGCCCTTCTGGATCTCGTTCCACGTGAACTCGAGGATGTGCTGCGGCACCGGATACTTCGGATCGAGGAAATCGAACGGTCCGGCCAGCGTATTCAGGAAGCTGTAGGCGACGCGCCACGCGTGGCCACACTCGCCAAAGATGATGCGCTTGACGCCGAGCTCGAGCGCCGCCTCGCGGATGCGCATCGACACACGGCGCATGTTCTCGTACGAACCGATGAACATGCCGAAGTTCGCGGCCTCCGATGCCTTCGAACTCAGGGTCCACGACACGCCGGCCTCGTGGAACACCTTGCCGTAGCCGATCAGGCCATCGACGTGCGGTTCGGCGAAGAAATCCGCGGACGGCGTGACCAGCAGGATATCGGCGCCCTTGACGTCGAGCGGGTACTTGACCGCGACGCCGGTCTCTTCCTCGACGTCTTCTTCGAGGCCTTCCAGCGTGTCGGCCAACGCCATCTCCGGCAGGCCGAGATTGTTGCCGATCCTGAAGACCTTGCCGATGATCTCGTTGCAATACTTCTGGCCAACGCCGATGCGGTCCATGATCTCGCGCGCCGCCATCGAGATCTCGGCGGTATCGATGCCATACGGGCAGAATACCGAGCAACGGCGGCACTGTGAGCACTGGTGGAAATAGCTGTACCAGTCGTCGAGCACTTCCCTGGTAAGGTCCTCGGCGCCGACCAGCTTCGGGAAGTACTTGCCGGCGAACGTGAAGTAGCGACGGTAGACCTTGCGCAGCAGGTCTTGGCGACCGACGGGCATGTTCTTCGGGTCGTTGGTGCCGAGGTAGTAGTGGCATTTGTCGGTGCACGCACCGCACTTGACGCACGAATCCAGGTAGACCTGCAGCGAGCGGTACTTACCGAGCAGATCGCCCATCGCATCGATCGCCTGGTCGTGCCAATCGTCCGGCAGCTCACCAGGGAAATTCAGCGGCTCCTGGAACTCCGGCTTGGCGATGAACGGCTTGCTGTGCGCCATCGTGCCAGGTACGACCGGTGGCACCTCGGGATACTCGTTCAGCTGCGGGATCTCGAAATCTGCTTTTGCCATGCTTCGCTGACCTCTGTCCGGCTTACTGTTCCAACTTGCGCGCCCAATCGGCGATGTGACGCTGCTCGCGCGGGTTGTCGACCTGATTGCGGGTCGGGCTGAAGAACACACCTGGCACGTGCAACAGCTTGCTGACGGGGAAGATGATCATCAGCAGCGCTACCAGCAGCAGGTGTACGACCATGAACGGATCGGTGGGCAGATTCGGCATCTCGCTGAAGTTGAAGTACATCAGCGCGCGAAAGAACTGCTTGACCGCGACGACATCGGTATGGGTAACGAACGTCGTCATTGCACCGCTGACGCCGATCAACAGCAACAGCAGCAGCATCAGGTGGTCAGACGGCGCGGAGATGTAGCGCACGCGATCGACGAACAGGCGACGCACCCACAGCCCAAGCAGGCCGATGATCATCGCGAATGCCAGGTACTTGAACAGCGGGCTGACGAAGGCAACGACGTTCATCACCCACTCGATGTCGGTGAAGTAACGCAAATGTCGAAACAGCACCGCGAACAGTGCGACATGGAACAGCCAGCCGAACAGCCAGGTCCATTTCGTCGATTTGAAAAGGCTTTCGAAAAACACCACTTCACGAAACATCCGCAGCACAACACCGCCCTGCGTCACCGGCGCCGGGGTCGTCGGGATCTTCAGCGGCGCCGGCGTCTTCCAGTACAGCATGATGCGGCGAACCAGGCCGACCACCAGCAGAATGGTCGCGGCGTAGAACAGTGCGGCAAATGCGATTGTCAGAAACGACATGTTTCCGAAAACCTCTCTCGGATTGACAGGTCCGGACAGGCCCAGACAGGCCTGCCCGGAGGGTTCAGCGGCGTATCAGACGCAGCCGGTCGGCTTCGGCAGTCCGGCGTAGCGGCACGCCTGCTTACCCGGGCCGTACGGGAACAGACCGTAGAGGTATTTGCTGTTGCCCTTGTCCTTGCCGAGCTTCTTGCCGACCGCCTTGGTCAGAACGCGAACGGCCGGAGCGATCTGGTACTCTTCGTAGTACTCGCGCAGGAAGTTGATGATGTCCCAATGCTCGTCGGTGAGGTCGAGCTCATCTTCCTTCGCCATGACCTCGGCGACGCCGGGCTCCCACTCGTTGATGTTGGCCAGGTAACCTTCTTCGTCGGTTTCCAGGGACTTACCATTTACTTCGATAGGCATATCTATCTCCTCTCAAATAAAGAGTTTGCTCAGTTGGCCGGGTCTTACAACCAGGCCTGTACCTTGTCGTTGGCTTCCACCAGATCGACGAAACCTGCGTAATCGACGATTTCGACGCCGTCGATGACACGATCCTCCTTGATTGCGCGGGCCATGAGATCGGACTTCAGGGCGAAGACCTTCTTGTCACCCATGGCACCCTTCACCATGTCTTCCGCAACGGTGCCCTTCGTGGCCCCGTAGACACCGTCTTCGATCAGCAGGATCGCAGACCCGGCCGTCGAGAACCTGATCGCCTGTTCGAGCGAGTTCTTGTCGAACGGCGATTTGTTAACAGTATGCAGATCAGCCATCGGACTCCCTCAGAAACTGAACACGACTTCGGATTCGGCCAACAACGTGGCGACTTGTTCCGCATCCACGACTTCGACGATGTTGTCGACTTCCTCTTCGGTCTCGAAGTCTTCCCATGCCACCTCGATCAGGTCGTCCTGGGTCAGGCCGCGGGCCTCCAGTGACGCCTTGTCGACATACATGTGACGGCAGCCGTAATCGCCGAGCGTGCGATAGGTCGGCATGAAGTTCTTCATGTCCGACTCGGAGGTATCGCTGCCCTTGATCAGCTGATAGACGCCGTCGTCGGTGAACATCAGGCTGACTTCCTGGTCGAAGGCCGCGCCGATCAGCACGACCTCGAGCGACTCCCACGCATAGATGGTGCCGTAGGGAGCACGGCGGTTCAGATACATGAACTTCTTGATATCGGACATCGCTCAAACTCCCTCAGTCGCCGAACACGACCAGACGGTCGGACTGGATTGCGGCCTCGATCAGCTGGCCCAGACCCGAGATCCGGAACTGCGGCGCGATGTTGGTCGCATCCTTGCCGTTGCGCTCCGCCTCGCCATCGTCGACGAGGCCGCGGCGCTGCGCCGCGGCGACGCACAGAACCAGATCGAGGTCATACTTCTCGGCCAGTTCGACCCAGCGGTTGACGATGTTGCGGTCGTCCTGGGGCGGCGTGGTCAGACGCGTGCCGTTGTTGACACCGTCGTGGTAGAAGAACACGCGGAACACTTCGTGGCCCTTCTCCAGGGCCGCCTTCGTGAAGTGGTAGGCCGAGTCGGTCGCCTGGTGTTGGTAGGGACCCTCATTCACCTGTACTGCCAGTTTCATAACGTCGTATGGCCTCGTCAGTTACCGCTGTCAGAAGCGGATGTAGGTGGAGGAGTTCAGGCTCTTGCGAGCGCCACGCCAGTTGTCGATGTGGTACTTGGTGAACGGCAGCTCGACCTCTTCGAAGAAACGCGGCCAACCAATACGCTCGATCCACTCATTGATGCGCTCCCAGTCGCGCGCGCCGTCTTTGTAGGCCTTGAGGATGCGCTTGACGATCGCGGTGGCCTCGGGCCAACGCGGCGGGTTGTTCGGGATGCCGGCGGCGACCAGCTTCTGGAAGGTCGGCTTGCCGCGTGCATTGGAGTGGTTGCCACCCACCCAGATCGCCAGCTTGGTGTGCTCGGCGTCGTTGATCTGCATCGGCGGGCACGGCGGGAAGCAGGCGCCGCAGCAGATGCACTTCTTCTCGTCGACCTCGAGCGAAGGCTTGCCGTTGACCATGGCCGGGCGAATGGCCGCGACCGGGCAGCGCGCAACGACCGAGGGGCGCTCACAGACGTTGGCGACGAGGTCGTGGTTGATCTTCGGCGGCTTGGTGTGCTGTACGTTGATCGCGATGTCGCCCTGGCC
>JASJCU010000119.1 GCA_030065815.1 Gammaproteobacteria bacterium
CACCGAGCTAACGCTGAAGATGTTGACCGACGTGATGGCCAAGTTCGGTGTCGAGCAGATCGACCCGATCGACCAGCCGTTCGATCCCGACTTCCACCAGGCCATGTCGATGCAGCCGCGCGCCGACGTGCCGGCGAACACTGTCGTCGCCGTCGTGCAGAAGGGCTACACGCTCAACGGCCGGCTGGTGCGCCCGGCGATGGTCATGGTCTCGCAGGCGTCGGAGCCGACCTGAGCAACGCCTCGCGACACCTTGAAAGCGCGCGAGAAAACCCCATCTAGCAGACAGTTGGAAGAGATTTCCTGAAGCGGAGAGCAGACATCATGGGCAAGATCATCGGAATCGACCTCGGCACCACCAACTCCTGCGTGGCGGTGATGGAAGGCGACAAGGCCAAGGTCATCGAGAACAGCGAGGGCGACCGCACGACGCCGTCGATCATCGCTTACACCGGTGATGGCGAGGTCCTGGTTGGGCAGAGCGCCAAGCGCCAGGCGGTGACCAACCCGAGCAACACCCTGTTCGCGATCAAGCGCCTGATCGGCCGCCGCTTCGACGACGCCGTGGTCAAGAAGGACATCGACATGGTGCCGTACAAGATCGTCAAGGCCGACAACGGCGATGCCTGGGTCGAGGTCAACGGCAGCAAGATGGCGCCGCCGGAGATCTCTGCGAAGGTGTTGCAGAAGATGAAGAAGACCGCCGAGGACTATCTCGGCGACAAGGTCACCGAGGCGGTGATCACGGTGCCGGCCTACTTCAACGACTCGCAGCGCCAGGCGACCAAGGACGCCGGCCGGATCGCCGGGCTCGACGTCAAGCGCATCATCAACGAGCCGACCGCGGCCGCGCTGGCCTACGGGCTCGACAAGTCGCCGGGCGACAAGAAGCTCGCGGTCTACGATCTGGGTGGCGGCACCTTCGACATCTCGATCATCGAGGTCGCCGAGGTCGACGGCGAGCACCAGTTCGAGGTGCTGTCGACCAACGGCGACACCTTCCTCGGTGGCGAGGATTTCGACATGCGCATCATCGATTTCCTGGTCAGCGAGTTCAAGAAGGACCAGGGCGTCGATCTGAAGAACGACCCGTTGGCCCTGCAGCGCCTCAAGGAGGCCGCCGAGAAGGCCAAGATCGAGCTGTCGAGCAGCCAGCAGACCGACGTCAACCTGCCGTACATCACGGCCGATGCCAGCGGTCCCAAGCACATGAACATCAAGCTGACCCGTGCCAAGCTCGAGTCGCTGGTCGACGACCTGGTACAGCGTACGCTCGAGCCGTGCAAGATCGCGCTGAGCGATGCCGGGGTCTCGGCCTCCGAGATCGACGACGTGATCCTGGTCGGCGGTCAGACGCGTATGCCGATGGTCCAGGAGGCCGTGGAAGGCTTCTTCGGCAAGGCACCGCGCAAGGACGTCAACCCGGACGAGGCGGTCGCCGTCGGTGCCGCGATCCAGGGCGGTGTGCTCGGCGGCGAGGTCAAGGACGTGTTGCTGCTCGACGTGACCCCGCTGTCGCTCGGCATCGAGACGCTCGGCGGTGTCATGACCAAGCTGATCGACAAGAACACGACCATCCCGACCAATGCGTCGCAGGTGTTCTCGACCGCCGACGACAACCAGACCGCCGTCACGGTCCACGTGCTGCAGGGCGAGCGTGAACAGGCCGCGGCCAACAAGTCGCTGGGCCGCTTCGACCTCGCCGACATCCCGCCGGCACCGCGTGGCGTGCCGCAGATCGAGGTCAGCTTCGACATCGATGCCAACGGCATCCTGCACGTCTCGGCCAAGGACAAGGCGACCGGCAAGGAGCAGTCGATCCGTATCACGGCATCGTCGGGTCTGTCCGAGGACGAGATCGCCAAGATGGTCAAGGATGCCGAGGCGCACGCCGACGAGGACAAGAAGTTCCACGAAGTGGTGCAGGCACGCAACCAGGCCGACAGCATGATCCACGCGACCCGCAAGTCGATGGAAGAGATCGGCGACGACAAGCTCGAGCCGGGCGAGAAGGAGACGATTGAGTCGGCGATCAAGGAGCTCGAGGAGGCCATGAAGGGCAGCGACCTTGCCGACATCGAGGCCAAGACCAAGGCCCTGGCCGAGGCGTCGGGCAAGATGGCCGAACGCATGTACACACAGCAGCAGCCGGGCGATGCCGGTACCGGCGCCGGTGACGCCGGCGGCGACGGCGCGACGGACGAATCGGCCAAGGCCGACGACGACGTCGTCGACGCCGAGTTCGAAGAGGTCAAGGACAAGTAAGGCCGGAACGATGCGGCTGTCGTCGGCCGCTACATCCCAGACCGTGCATCGGCCTTCGGGGCGGTGCGCGGTTTTGGTTTGCTGTAACGGGACGCAGAAATCACAAAGGAGCGCAGAGGACACAGAGGCATGATGACGGGTACGGAGCTCCGGATTCTCTGCAATGACCTACAAACGCAAGCTTGGTATATCTTGCGAACGGGACGTTGGGGCCACCAAGGGTTCACGGGGCGCCCAAATTGACATGAATGCAATAACTCTGCGATCTCTGCGCTACTCTGCGGCCTCTGCGTCCCTCTCCAGAGCAGTATCTGAAGATGTCTAAACGCGATTACTACGACGTCCTGGGCGTCGCCAAGAACGCCAGCGAGGCCGAGATCAAGAAGGCCTACCGGCGCCTGGCGATGAAGTATCACCCGGACCGCAATACCGGCGACAAGGCAGTCGACGCGGAGAAGAGTTTCAAGGAGGCCAAGGAGGCCTACGAAGTGCTGTCGGACGCGCAGAAGCGCACCGCGTACGACCAGTTCGGGCACGCCGGCGTCGATCCGTCGATGGGCGGTGGCGGATTCGGCGGCGCCGGCGGCGGCGCGAGCTTCAGCGATATCTTCGGTGATGTGTTCGGCGACATCTTCGGTGGCGGCCGTGGCGGCGGTGGGTCGCGCGTGCAGCGCGGCGCCGACCTGCGCTACAACCTCGAACTGAGCCTCGAAGACGCGGTCGCCGGCACCAGCGTCAAGATCAAGGTGCCGACCTGGACCCAATGCGACACCTGCGGCGGCAGCGGCGCGCGCAAGGGTACGTCGCCGAAGACCTGCGGTACCTGCCAGGGCGCCGGCCAGGTGCGCATGCAGCAGGGCTTCTTCTCCGTGCAGCAGACCTGTCCGACCTGCCATGGGCGCGGCACCGTGATCGAAGACCCGTGCGCTGTCTGCCGCGGCCAGGGCCGCGTGCAGGAGACCAAGACGCTGTCGGTCAAGGTGCCGCCGGGTGTCGATACCGGCGATCGCATTCGCCTGCAGGGCGAGGGCGAGGCCGGCGATCACGGCGGCCCGCCGGGCGACCTCTATGTGCAGGTGCACGTGCGCGAGCACGCGATCTTCTCGCGCGACGACAGCCACCTGTATTGCGAGGTGCCGATCGACTTCCCGACCGCTGCGCTTGGCGGCGAGCTGGAGGTGCCGACGCTCGACGGCAAGGTCATGCTGAAGATCCCGGAAGGGACGCAGACCGGCAAGATGTTCCGGATGCGTGGCAAGGGCGTCAAACCGGTGCGCGGTGGACCCCAGGGCGACCTGATCTGTCGCGTCGTCGTCGAGACGCCGATCAAACTGACCGAGCACCAGCGCGACCTGCTGTCGCAGCTGCACACCTCGCTGCAGGGCGGCGGCTCGAAACACAGCCCCAACGCCCACTCCTGGCTCGACCGCGTCAAGGGCTTCTTCACCGACATCTGACGTCGCCTGGTCGTTGCCGGCAGACCTCCCGCGGCTGCGGCGGACTGCCGCCACGGTGGTAACATCGGCACCGTCACCAACAAGAAGACACACGGGACGGGCAGACGATCATGATTCGCGTTGCAGTCGTGGGCGCCGCCGGGCGCATGGGCAAGACCCTGATCCAGGCCGTGACCGCGGCCGATGGCATGGAGCTTACCGCGGCGACAGAGCAGCCGGATTCGACACTGGTCGGCGTCGATGCCGGGCAGCTGGCCGGCGTCGGCACGCTCGGCGTGCTGGTGTCGCACAGCCTGACCAAGGTCATCGATGCCTTCGACGTCGTCATCGACTTCACGAGCCCGCAGGCAACCATGGTGCATCTCGACGTCTGCCACCAGCATGGCAAGGCGATCGTGATCGGCACGACCGGGCTCAGCGACGAGCAGAAGGCGGCCATTAGCGGCGCTGCGGCCGACATCGGCGTGGTCTTCGCGCCGAACATGAGCGTCGGCGTCAACCTGTGTTTCCGCCTGCTCGAACTGGCCGCGCAGGTCATGGGCGAGGATGCCGACATCGAGATCATCGAGGCGCATCACCGCCACAAGGTCGACGCGCCGTCGGGCACCGCGCTCGGCATGGGCGAGGTGGTCGCCGCCACGCTCGGCCGCAATCTCAACGAGGTCGCGGTCTACGGTCGCGAGGGTCGGACCGGTGCGCGCGACCGACAGACGATCGGCTTCGAGACGATCCGGGCAGGCGACGTGGTCGGCGAGCACACGGTGTGGTTCGCGACCGACGGCGAACGCGTCGAGATCGCGCACAGGGCATCCAGCCGCATGACCTTCGCCAAGGGTGCCGTGCGCGCCGCGGCGTGGCTGGGCGAACGCGGCAATGGCCTGTTCGACATGCAGGATGTGCTGGGTCTGCGCTAGTGTCCTGTTCCACAAATAACGTATCGCTCAGAACGCCACCCACGCGCTGCTGCCAGGCGCGTTCGCGTGCGAATGGTCGACCTATTCGGAGCGGACGCAACACCGCAGCAGCGCGCGGGTGGCGTTCCCTTCGGGTGCTGCCTCAATGACTTACGGCGGTGTTACGCTCACTCGCGTTGGCTTTGGCTAGCCCTCGATCGCGTGCCTTGCCGCAAGTCATTGAGGCAACACTGAGTGACACGTTATTTGTCGAACAGGACACTAGCCTGCATGTTGCACGAGCCGAATAGCGTCAATCCTGCAGGTACCTGATGTTAAGGTGGTTTCCGCCAGCTACTGAAAGATGCCGGATGTTGCAGTTTGTACCCGGCGCTGTCCTATTCGAGTTACTGCGATTGCTGACTCGCTGTGGCTTGGCTTTCGCTCAAGCCATAGCGACGGCTATGACTTTCGCTCCAATCCGGCGCCCCAACGGCTGCGAAAGACGCAGGCTCTCCGAATGCCCGTGCAACATGCAGGCTAGGTCGCTGCCGGCGGTTGCGGTCGCCGCATTGGTTGTCGCGCTGCTGGCCGCGTGCGGGCCGGCCGCGACACCGGAGCAACAGATACGGCAGCTGGTCGCCGACATGGAAGCGGCGGTCGAGGACGGGTCGGTCACGGCCGCCGGCGAATTGCTGCATACCGAGTATGCCGACGAATGGCACCCGAACCGACGGGCCGCGGTGCGCTCGCTGTTTGGCTATCTGCGCCGCCACAAAGATATCCACCTGTTCACCGTGGTCCGGTCGGTCGATGTTGCCGCCGACGGTCGGTCCGCCGATGCGGTTGTCTATGTCGCGATGACCGGCGTGCCGGTGCAGTCGGTCGAGACGCTGCTGTCGGTCAACGCCGATCTGTTCCGCTTCGATATCGTGCTGGCGCAGAGCGACGACGCCTGGCGGGCCAGGCGGGCACGCTGGCAGCGCGTCGGCGCCGACGCGTTCCGCTAGCCCGCGTCGCGACGCCAGCGACCAAAGGCGGCCATTGGCCGCCGCGTCGTGAACGCCTCAGGCGCTGACCTCGCTGGTGCAATGCGGGCAGCGTGTGGCCTTGATCGGTATCTTGGTGAAGCAGTGCGGGCAGTCTTTGTCGGTCGGTTCCGCCGGCGGCTCTTCCTCCTGTCTCTGCAGCGTGTTCATCCCCTTGATCAGCAGGAACACCGCAAACGCGACGATCAGGAAGCTGATCACGTTGTTGATGAACAGACCGAGGTTCAGCGTGACGGCCCCGGCTTCTTTGGCCGCCTCCAGCGTCGCATAGGGTGCCGCCGTCGCGCCGTCTTTGAGGACCAGGAACAGGTCGCTGAAATCGACACCGCCCATCAGCAGGCCGACCGGCGGCATGATGACATCGCTGACCAGACTCTTGACGATCGTACCGAACGCGCCGCCGATAATGATGCCGACCGCCATATCGACGACGTTGCCGCGCATCGCGAACTTCTTGAACTCTTCCATCATCGCCATTGCAGGATTCTCCCCCTTTGCACTCGATGGCGCCCGATCTCTCGGGCGAAAAGAAAATGGCCGTGCGTGGATTCGTGCCACGGCCGGCGTGTCCCTGTTTCGCGGCCCTCTGTGTCGAGTGCTCTGTTATCTGCCGGCCAGCAGTCGCGCCAGCCGGTGGGCGGATTCTAGCGTGTTGTCGCCGTGCTCGTTAAGCCACCACGTGACTGCGCTGCGCAACATGGGCAGCTGGCGCCGGCGCAGCTCGAGCCGGCCGCCGTCGTGCGCATCGCAGTGCGCGGCGGTGTCCAGCAGTGTCGCACGCGCGACCTGTGTACATTCGGATCCGCCCGGCGGGTAGGCGGCGGCGGTGTAGTCGCGGATGATCTGCGCCAGCAGTGCCGACTGCGACGGCTCGCAGTCGAAGGCGGCGACCCGCGGCTTCATACCGGTGGGTGCGGGGCGCTCAACTCTGGCCGTAGACCGGTACCGCCGCGCCGGTCACGCAGCGCGCCGCATCGGACGCCAGAAACACCACGACGTCGGCGAGCGCCGCCGGCGGCACCCACTTGCTGAAATCGGCGTCCGGCATGTCGCGCCGATTCTGCGGCGTGTCGATGGTGCCCGGCAGGATGCAGTTGACGTTGATGTTGTCGAAGCGGTTCTCGGCCGCGAGCGTCTCGGTCAGCGTGATGACGGCCGCCTTGGACGCGCAGTAGGGCCCCATCCGGCTCTTGCCCTGTGTCGCTGCGCGGGCCGAGACGTTGACGATCCGGCCGCCGCCGTTGTCGAGCATCGACGGGATCGTCGCGCGACAGGTGTGAAACACCGAACGGACGTTCAGGTTCATCATGAAGTCCCAGTCCTTGTCGGCGGTATCCTGGACCAGCGGCCCCATCTTGAAGCCGCCGGCGATGTTCGCCAACACGTCGATGCGGCCGTGTTGCGCCAGCACCTGGTCGATGGCGCCGGTCGCCGACGTCGGGTCGGTCAGGTCGACCTCGATCGACGTGGCCGAGGCCTGTCCGGACAGCTCGGCGATCGTCGCCTCGCAGCCGGCCGTGTTGAGGTCGAGCAGCGCGATGTGCGCGCCCTGTCGGCCGAAGGCGCTCGCGACGGCGCGCCCCAGACTACCGCCTCCGCCGGTCACGACGACGACCCGCTGCCCAGATTCGCTCATGTTTCCCTGCCCGCTGACTGTCAAGACTGGCGGCGAGACTAGCGCATTCCGGTCGCGAAACAAGTCGCGTACGGCAGGGGAATCGGTGTGGCACGGAGTGTGCAGCACCCATGCCGGGGTAGGCATCGACGGGGATCGCGGATGTTTCAGTTTCCACTGCTGGGTTCGACGTTGCAGGGTCTCGGCCGCGCCGGCGACGCCGGCCCGGCACTGTCGGAGGCCGGGCTGAACGCGTTGTTTCAGGCCTTCGACGGCGAAATCGTCGATCTGGGCGGCGAGCTGCAGTCGATGCTGTCGCAGTGGTCGCCGGCGATGCTGCAGCGCTTCGAGGCGCTGTTGGCCGGTGGCACGGCGTTGCCGCAGGCGGCAAGGACTGTCCTGTCCGAGTTTGCCGCCGACGCGGACGGGGAGCGCTTCGGCGCGGTCCTGCAGCGTCTCGCCGGCGCCGTCGACGGCGCGCCGCGGCCGGCGGCGTCGATACTCCCGGAAGGCGCACCGCCGCCGCGTATCGCGCTGCCGGTAGCGGCGGCACCCGGCGTTCCCGAGGCGCTGACGACGCTGGTCGAGACGCTGCCGTCAGGCGTGATCGCGACGCCGTTGCACCCGCAGCCCGCGGGCACGTCGAACCTCGCGCCGACACTGTCGCCGCAGCTGGCCGGCAACCTGCTCGACATGGGGGTGCCGCAGCCGGTCGGTCACCGCACCTGGCCGGATGCCGTCGCCGAACGCGTGACCTGGATGCTGCACGGCGACCAACAGTCTGCGCGACTCAAACTCAACCCGCCGCACCTCGGGCCGCTCGAGGTCCGGGTCAGCGTCAGCCAGGACCAGACCCAGGTCGCGTTTCTGGCGCAGCACGCCGCGGTCCGTGATGTGCTCGAGGCGGCACTGCCGCGTCTGCGCGAGATGTTCGATCAGGCATCGCTGCAGCTGGTTCGCGCCGACGTCAGCGATCCGGGTGCGCAGCGCGGCGAACACTCCGCCGGCGGCGATGCGCGGCGTTCGGACGCTGCCGACGACTGGCCCGGCGACGCCGCCGGCGAGCCCTTGTCGGGCGGCAGCGACGACGCGACGCCGATCGCTCATCGCCTGGTCGATCTGTTCGCCTGACCGTGCCCCCGCGACGCCGCGCAGCTGGCGTCGCCGCGTCGTTTCCCTGCTATCATGACCGCGACTTTTCCGGCGCGCCCGGAGGACTTTCGGGGGGTTCCCTTGGTCATCATCAAGCTGCTTTTGCTGCTGGCTTTCATGGTCATCGGTGCGAGTTTTGCGCTGATCAACGACCAGCCGGTCGTCGTCGATCTGTACTTCGTCACGCCGGAGATGCCGCTGTCGCTGTTGCTGCTGCTCGCACTCGGCTGCGGGATTGTGCTCGGCGGCCTGGCGGGCGTGGTCTACTTCATGCGCGTCAAGAAAGAAAACGCCGACCTCCGCCGCAAGACCCGGCTGGTCAACGAAGAGGTGAAGAACCTGCGCGCCATGCCGATCAAGGGGCGCTGAATCTGTGCAGGAGCTGCTCCTCCTGCTGCTGCCGGTGGCAGCCGCGTCTGGATGGTTCGCGGCGCGCAAGAGTACGCGCAAGGAATCCGAGGCGCGCGGCTGCGAGACCAGCCCGGTCTATTTTCGCGGCCTCAATCACCTGCTCAACGAGGAGCCGGACAAGGCGATCGATGCCTTCGTCGAGATGCTCGAGGTCGACAGCGACACGGTCGAGACGCACCTGGCGCTGGGTAACCTGTTTCGCCGTCGCGGCGAGGTCGAACGCGCGATCCGCATCCACCAGAACCTGATTGCGCGGCCGGCACTGAGCCGTGAACAGCGCGCCCAGGCGCTGCTCGAACTCGGCCAGGACTACATGCGCGCCGGGCTGTTCGACCGTGCCGAAAACCTGTTTCGCGAACTCAAGGAGACCAAGCTCCACGTCAAGCCGGCGCTGCACAATCTGGTCGTGATCTACGAAAAGGAGAGCGACTGGGATGCCTGCCTCGAGGTGGCCGAGGAACTCGAGTCGATCACCGGTGACAAGCTGACATTGCAGCGTTCGCACTACCACTGCGAGCTGGCACTGACCGCGCGTGCCGCGGGGCGCGCGGCCGACGCTGCAGCGCATCTCAAGAAGGCGTTGAGCACCTACCGTGGATGCGTGCGCGCCAATCACCTGCAGGCGCAGTTCGCGGCGTCACAGGGCGACTTCAAGTCGGCGATCCGCACGCTGCGGCAGACCGCGGAGCAGGACGCCGACTTTCTCCCCGAGGTATTGCCGGAGATCGTCGCGAACTACCGCCACCAGGGTGATCTCGACGGCCTGCGCGATTACCTGCGCCAGGTCGTCGATCGGCACCCGGGCGTCGGCGCCGAACTCGCGCTGGTCGACCTGTTGATCGAGCAGGATGGCGAGGCCGCGGCGTCGGCGTTTCTCGCCGAGAAACTGGCCGAGGCGCCGAGCCTGGCGCTGCTGCTGCGCAGTATCGAGTTGAATGCGCGCATGCCGGAGCAGCAGTCGGCGAGATTCCTCGAAGGCCTGCGGCCGCATATCCGCACGCTGCTGGAGGCGCGACCGCTGTATCAGTGCGGGCACTGCGGCTTCGCCGCCAAGACCATGCACTGGCAATGCCCGAGCTGCCGGCGCTGGAGCACGATAAAGAAACGCCACGCCTGCGACGCCGAGGCGTGAACGACAAAGGGCCGCGAACGACCATGCAAACGACAGACCGCCGCGTCATCGTGGCGCTGGACTATCCCG
The DNA here is from genome assembly GCA_030065815.1 of Gammaproteobacteria bacterium. Taxonomy (GTDB): domain Bacteria; phylum Pseudomonadota; class Gammaproteobacteria; order Chromatiales; family Chromatiaceae; genus Thiosocius. Next base: position 10,044 of record JASJCU010000119.1, read on the forward strand.
CCACCGCACCGGCCCTCGAGCTGCTCGAGCGGATCGATCCCGGCCAGTGTCGGGTCAAGATCGGCAAGGAGATGTTCACGCGCGCCGGCCCGGCATTCGTCGAGGCCGTGGCCGCCAGGGGATTCGAAGTCTTTCTCGACCTCAAGTACCACGACATTCCGAATACCGTCGCAGCGGCCTGCGCTGCGGCCGCCGACCTCGGGGTGTGGATGGTCAACGTGCACGCGTCGGGCGGGCGACGCATGCTGGAGACGGCGGCGGCGCGCCTGGCGCAGCACGACCGGCGTCCGTTGCTGATTGCCGTGACCATTCTCACCAGTCTTGGTGCCGACGATCTCGGCGAGATCGGCTATAGCGGCAGCCCGGCCGACAACGTGCGCCGCCTCGCGGCGCTGGCCGAGGACAGCGGGCTGGACGGTGTCGTGTGTTCGCCGCTCGAGGTCGGATTGCTGCGCGCGGAACGCGGCAGCGCGTTCCGGCTGGTCACGCCGGGCGTGCGCCCGGCCGGTGCCGCGAGCGACGACCAGAAACGCGTCATGACACCGGGCGACGCGATCCGCGCCGGCGCCGACTACCTGGTCGTCGGCCGGCCGGTCACGGCATCCACCGATCCGCCGGCGAGCCTGGCGGCGATCAACCGCGACGTGGCAGCGGCGTTGCCGGCGGCCTGAGCGCGATCTCCGCGGCGCTTCGGCGTCGCCCGGCGGGCGGGCGTTGCGCTAGGCGATCCGCCGGCGTCGATTCCGTATTTTTTGCCAGGGCATAAAGAGAACCATTGCACGATGCCGCTGCAGGTTTGGTAGCTTTACGCAGCGATTTATAAGGTTATCGGAATATAGCCAGCCAATTAACAACAGAAACAAGGGCTTGGCGACTGTTCCGGAGACGCCCTATGGCGCGGCGGACGACCCGCTGACGCCGTTCCGGCTACGACACTGGAGACTCCCGCATGATCAAGCCCGTTGGCACCGACACCCTTCACCCTCTGTTCGTTTACGACTCGGACGCCCACGACGCGCTGTCGCACGAGGCCGAGAGCCTGCCGTCGTTGCTGATCAGCTCGCAGGCGGCCGGCAACGCCGTGATGATGGGCGCCGGCTACTTCAACCCGCTGACCGGCTTCATGAGCGTCGCCGATGCGATGGGTGCGGCCGAGAAGATGACGCTGACCGACGGCTCGTTCTTCCCGGTGCCGGTGATGTGCCTGGTCGAGAGCACCGACGCCATCGGCGATGCCAAGCGCATCGCGCTGCGCGACCCCAACGTCGAGGGCAACCCGGTGCTCGCGGTCATGGACGTCGACGCGATCGAAGAGGTCAGCGACGAGCAGATGCAGGTCATGACCGAGAGGGTCTACCGCACGACCGATCCCGAGCATCCCGGTGTCGCGGCGTTCAACTCGCAGGGCCGCCTCGCGGTGTCCGGTGCGATCCAGGTGCTGAACTTTTCGTACTTCATTACCGACTTCCCCGACACCTTCCGGACCGCCGTCGAGATCCGCAACGAGATCCAGGAGCGCGGCTGGCACAAGATCGTCGCGTTCCAGACCCGCAATCCGATGCACCTGGCGCACGAGGAGCTGTGCCACATGGCCATGGATCGTCTCGGCTGCGACGGCCTGGTCATTCACATGCTGCTCGGCAAGCTCAAGCCGGGCGACATCCCCGCGCCGGTGCGCGATGCGGCGATCCGCAAGATGGTCGAGCTGTACTTCCCGCCGAACAGCGCGATGGTCACCGGTTACGGTTTCGACATGCTGTACGCCGGTCCGCGCGAGGCGGTGCTGCACGCCTATTTCCGTCAGAACATGGGCGCGACGCATTTCATCATCGGTCGTGACCACGCCGGCGTCGGCGACTACTACGGCGCGTTCGACGCCCAGAGCATCTTCGAAGACGAGGTGCCGCCGGGTGCGCTGGACATCGAGATCTTCAAGGCCGACCACACGGCGTGGTCGAAGAAGCTCAACCGAGTCGTGATGATGCGCGAGGCGCCGGATCACAGCAAAGAAGACTTCATCCTGCTGTCCGGTACCAAGGTGCGCGAGATGCTCGGGCGCGGCGAGGCGCCGCCGAAGGAGTTCTCGCGTCCCGAGGTCGCGCAGATTCTGATCGACTACTACCAGTCGCTGAACTGAGTGGCGATAGCCCGCTGAGGCATAATGAAGCCCGCTCATCCGAGCGGGCTTTTTCGTTGCCGACATGACAGAACAGATGGACTACGAGGTCCTCGAGACCGAGCGCGTCACCGACGGGTTCTTCAGGCTCAACCGCTATCGCCTGCGTCATTCCAGCTTCTCCGGCGGTTGGTGCGATGACATCGTGCGCGAGCGCATCGAACACCTGGCCGCGGTGTCGGTGCTGCTATACGACCCGGACCGTGACGT
>JASJCU010000120.1 GCA_030065815.1 Gammaproteobacteria bacterium
GGCAGCTCCGGCAGCTCGTCCACGCGCTTCTGGCGTCCGAAAGGCAATCTCACCGGACTTCGGCTGTGGCTGGTCTTGCTGCTTGTGGTCGTGCCGTTCCTGATGGTGGCAACCCGAGTCCTGGCACTGCCGGGCTTCATTACCCCGGGGACGTTTCTGGACCCACTCCGGGTTATCGGCGGCAGCCTCACCGAGGTCTTCTCGTTGAGCAGCGCCCACGAGGAGACGCGCAACCACATATTCAGCCTGATCTTCGTCCCGACGTGCGCGCTGCTGGCCGTGCTGGCACGTCTGACCCTGGGCATTCGCGTACTCGGGTTCCGTTCGATCCTGATCGCCCTGAGCTTCTACCTGACTGGAATCGTGCCGAGCCTCGCGCTCATTGTGCTGGCGCTCGGTGTCGTCGTCTTGGTGCGCCCGCGTCTGAAGCACATTGGTCTGCCTTACTTCGCCCGGGTCTCGACGATTTTGGGCCTCGTCGCGGGCATCATGGTGTTAGCCCTCATCGCCGGCCCCTGGCTGCAGCAAGAGAGCCTGTGGAGCGTGATGTTCTTTCCGGTCATCGTCCTGGCACTGCTGGCGGAGGGCATCGCGCGCACCGCCGAACGCGAAGGGATTCAGTCCGCGCAGTGGCGTACGTTCACCACCGTCGTTCTCGCACTGATCATGGCCTCGATAGGCTACCTTGTCCCGGTCAGAGGGGTGCTGCTCGAGTTCCCGGAGCTTGCTGTGGCGCAGATTGCGGCCATCCTGCTGATCTCGGAGTTTCTCGATCTGCGCCTCTTTCAGGAGCAGGAAGCGAAGCTGAGCGGCCTCGCCCTGCCGAGTCTGTTCTCGACCACGACCGCGCTGAAGGTGGCCATCGTGCGCAATCGCTCGCATACGAACGTGATCGCGCACCTGGGTCGGGAGTGCCCCGAGAAATACGGTCGGCGATCGGTCCAGCGGATCATCAACGCGTTGCGCGACGGCGGACACGAGGTACGCCTCTTCGAGGGGGATATGTCGCTCCTGCCGGGGCTGCGCGAATACATCCCTGCGCACTCGAGAACCGGTGAGCCGGGCGGTATCGTTTTCAACCTCGCGTACGGCATCCAGGGGGATGCGCGTTACACCCATGTGCCGGCGATGCTCGAAATGGCGGGGATCGCATACACGAGCGCGAACCCTCTCGGGCACGCGCTCGCCCTCGACAAGGTGGTGGCAAAAGTGCTGATGCAGTCCGCCGGAATCCCGACCCCGGCATTCTGTGTCATGGTCGATCCGAAGGACGACACCGGCGGTCTGAGATACCCACTCATCGTCAAACCACGCCACGAGTCATCGAGTTTCGGTCTTGCCATCGTGAACACCCGCAGCGAGCTCGCAGAGGCGGTCAACAATATCGTCGTCACCTACAAGCAGGGAGCGCTCGTCGAGGAGTTCATCGAGGGGCGCGAAGTCAACGTGGCACTGATCGGCAACAACCCGGTCGAATGCCTGCCAATCGTCGAGATTGATTTCCGCGGGCGCGCGGATACGGCGCTGACCCACGAGGACAAGTTCAAGACCAAAGAGGGCGAACCCGGCAAGATCTGTCCGGCGCCGCTTGACGATGGCCTTGCGCAACGCTGCCGTGACATATCGATCGCCTGTTTTTTGGCCTGCGAATGCCGCGACTATGCGAGGGTGGATATCCGCATATCGGACGCGGGCGAACCGTACATTCTCGAGATCAACTCCATCGCGACCTTGGGCTGGACCGGGTCTTTCGTGAAGGCGGCCACCACGGCAGGCTATTCGTTCACCGAAATCATCTGCCGTATCGTCGAGGTCGCCCGAGAACGCTATCGGACCGAAGGCGCGTCGCAGCTGATGGGTCTTCCCGCGACGATCGCCGCCGACCCGCGCCTCGCCGATTCGCCGATCCATGGGGAGTCACCCGCAGCGATTGTCGAAGCGGTAGGGGCGAGGTGACTGGCCACGCGCTGCGCGTGGACACCGCGTGCTCCTACCGTCAGTTGGATCGGGGCACCGGCGGCTGCGGTCGGGTCTCGCCAACTGTTGCCGCCGAATATGCGGACGATTGATGTCGCTGGCCCGATCATCGCGGACCGCTCGGCCGAAGCACGCGTCCGCACCCAACCTTCGAGCTTCCACGTCAGGGTGCTCGGCCATTCTGACGCGAGCAGACGAACGGCGTTGAGCCGCAACAACGTCACGAACGGCGAAGGCTGATCCGTGCCGGCGGTACCGGACAGCGCTGCGTAGACGGTTGCTTGCAGGCAGATGGGTGCGGCATGAGCGGCCTAGACGAGGCCGAAACGGTGGATGCCGAACAGACCGCTGTCGCCGCCCGGGCGAAGTCCGCCTGACCGATAAACGAGACCGCCGGCCGCCCACCGGCCCGGTCAGACTTCATGCCGTCCGGGAGTCTTGCCCTGTACCGGGGTGGTGCAATCGTGGTACTCAGGTAACTGTCGACCGCGGGCGTCGGCCTCGTCCGGTAACACTGCCGCAAGGGCTCGCGCGGATACTCGCGGCGTCTGCACGCACAGGTGAGGCCCGGGACGCTGGCGGCGGCCTGCCTCGGATGGGCATTCGGCAACGCAAGGGAGGAGCGATCATGGAGCAAGAGCTGGGCGCTGTACTGGCCGACGGTGGTTGTCGTTTTCGGGTCTGGGCGCCGCACGTGCAGAAGGCACGCGTTGTGTTGCAGAGCGGCACGGCCTGGGATCACCAGGATCCGGTGGAGGCCATCGAGCTCGATCGGTCGGACGACGGATACTGGCAAGGCTTCGCGGCCGGAGTCACGGCGGGTCGCCTGTATCGCTACGAGTTCGATCTCGACGGCGAATGCTTCCAGCGCCTGGATGCCGCGGCACGCGATGTCCTCCACTCGGAACTGACGCGCTACAACCACGCCAGCGAAAACGCCTCGATCGTCGTCGACCCGAGCTACGATTGGACGCCGTACCGGACGCCGCGTTTCGAGAATTTTCTGATCTACCAGCTCCACTGCGGTACCTTCGCCGGTCGCAACGACCACCTCGACAAGGAACTGGCCGGTTTCGCCGACGTCCAGCACAAGCTGTCGTATATCGCCGAACTCGGGTTCAGCGCCATTGAACTGCTGCCGGTGCAGGAGTTCGCGATGACCCGTTCCTGGGGTTACAACCCGGCTGCCTTCTTCGCGCCGGAGTCGGCCTACGGATCGCCCCGCGCGCTGCGTGAGCTGGTCGACCAGGCACACCGTCACGGGTTGGCGATGATCTTCGACGTGGTCTACAACCATGCCGGGCCGGGTGACAACATACTGTGGGAGTACGACGGCTACCGCGGCCCACGCAACCAGGGTGGGATCTATTTCGAAGGCGGGAGATGGACCGACTGGGGGCGTGGTCCGGCCTGGTGGAAGCGCGAGGTTCAGGAGTATTTCTTCCAGAACGCCTGCATGTACTTCGATGACTACAACGCCGATGGCCTGCGTTTCGACGTGACCACCCAGATCGACGGCAATCACCTGCGCGAGGTGCTGTGGCGCCTGCGCAACCGCTATCCGGACAAGTACCTCATCGCCGAACATCTGCCAGCCGATCCCTGGATCACCCGTGTCGGGAACTTCGATGCGAGTTGGTCGGCCGCGTCGCACCATGAAGTCCAGCGGGCACTCGCCGGGCACAACCCGGTCGACAAGGTGGCCTCGGTGCTGGGTTGGGACGGCTTCGAGCATGCCTGGAATCTGGTCAAGTACACGATGGGCTCGCACGACGATGTCGGCGATGACCGCAATGGCAACGCCAAGGACGGCAGGAGCAAGTGGGATGCGCGCCATCGTTATCTGGTCGACCAGTTCGGCGGCCGCGCCGATTGGAGCGCCAGGGCGCGTTGTCGACTGGCCTGGGTGTTGAACATCGCGATGCCCGGTACGCCGATGTTGTTCATGGGCGGCGAGTGTCACATGGGGTCGCCGAGCGTCGGCTGGGGCTATTGGCACGACACGCGCGACGACAACGGCGATCACCGCTTCGACTGGGCGATTGCCGGCGACTCGCTCGGGATGCCGATGCGCCGTCTGGTGGCGGCAGCCAACAGGGTGCGCTGGGACAACCCGGCGTTGCGCAGCGACACATTGATCGTTACCCACCGCGACGCCGACAACCAGGTCATCGCCTTCAAACGATGGGCCGGCGGCAATCTGCTGCTGTGCGTCGCCAACCTCGGCGAGCGCAGCTTCAGCGAACGCGATTATGGCGTCGCAACCGACGGCCAGTCCGGCCAATGGACGCAGGTGCTGTGCAGCCAGGATGCGGCCTTCGACGGCTGGGATGGCGCCGGCAACGCCTTCTACGAACCCTGGACGCAGGCCGATGGACGCGTTTACGTCAACCTGCCGAAACTGGGCCTGGTGCTGTTGCGCTTGAAGTGACAGCGAACGGCGGTCGCAATGTCGAACGCCAATCGAAGGGGGTGCTGCGCCTCACGACCCCTGAAGCCGCTGCTTGCGTCCCTGCGGGCGTCAGCGGCGCGGTCTCGAACTTGGGTGAAGTCGGCCCGTCCAGATCGCAAGATCAGGCATGCCGGTGACGTCGCCTGCGGCGACGCCGGGTTCTCGCTGGAAAGCGGGCATCACCACCCGAAGCGCGCTCGCAACGACCCCCGATGCCCATCGCTATCGCGTTGGCGTCACTCACACGCAGACTGACGTGAGCGGGCCGCGTTGCCCGATACACAGCTGCCAACGCGACGGCCAGGCCTGCTTCTATGGCAACGGACGCAGCGCGCCCGTCTACCAGCCAAACAGATTCGGCGGGCCGGCGGATGACGCCTCCGGAACCGAACCACCGCTGCACATCGACGGCGATGCCGATCGTTACGATCATCGTTACGCCAATGAAAGTTGCACTCAGGCCGGAGACCTGTGCCGTTTGATGGATGCCGAGGCACAGTAGCGACTGATCGGCAATAGCGTCGCCGCAGTGCAGTGTGTGCCACGAGACATCCAGCGGCGCCAGGTCGCACTCTCCACCCGGGCGGATCCGGGCTTTGGCGAAAGGGTGGCCCGAGGACACGGGATAGACCCGGGCAACATCGTTTGAACGAAGTGCCTGCCGGCCGCAGGGACGTGGCCGGCTGGTCGCTGATGCAGCCCTGTGCCGGCAGTGCGCCGCGCAACGTCTGCCGGCATGGGAGTAGGTTTCGACCCGCAGTCTGGCCTGCAAGTGATCCAACAGGTGATCACAGGGTCTTCAGGTATTCCACCAGTGCCCAGCGTTCGTCGTCTGCGAGAGCGGTTCCGAAGTCGTGCCCCTGCGCGGAGTTGGCCCGCTCGCTGGTGTCGTGCAGGGTGCCGGCGCGCTGCGCCTCGGCCCCGGAGGTGACATAGCCGACCCTGCCCGGATCGTAGACGTCGTAACCGCGGTAGAACTGCTGCGGGCGCTCGGCAGGTGGTAGCAACAGGTCGTGAAGTGTCGGCACCGAGCCGTTGTGCAGATAGGGCGCGCGCAACCAGATGCCGTCGAGAAACTGTGCGACATATCCGCTCATCGGCGCCTCGACCAGTCCCCTGCGCTCGATGTCCATGTCCTCGACGACCCGGTTGGCCTCGGCAGCAGCCTTTTCGTTCCAGGTGTCCATGCGCTCACGATCGGTGCCGATCTCGGCGAGGGGGATGATGGTGCCGGTGCGTTCACTGGTATGGCAGGCAGCGCAATGCTGGGTGAACAGGCGTGCACCGTGCGCGGCCTTGGCCTGGTCGATCTCGAAGGGGTAGTTGGGTGCGGGCTTGTTCGATAGGTAATCATGCAGCCAGTCGATATGGCCGAGGAAATCGTCTTTATCCTTCGGCTCGGCGCCCATCAGGCCGAGCGCCGAATCGATGATCACGGAGTAGGCGTCATGGCTGTCGCCGGCAAAGTTCATACGGTGATCGAGTTCGTGCCGGTACTTCCCGAGGTTCCATATCGATGGCATATCGGTCGGGCCGAAGCTGTCGTCCATCGGCCAGCGGATCATGAAGTACTTGGTGAGGTTCATCGCGTCGTCGCGCCCGCGACCCCATTCCGGGAAGTCATGCCGATAGATCCACTCGAACTGCTGTTCACGCTCGATCAGGCGCTTGCGCGTGATCGGGATGATCAGGTAGCGATAGGCCAGGCGGTCGATCCAGTCGAGGTCGGCGGCCAGGTTGATCTCGGGCATCAGGGTGTCGGGATGAAAACGCGGGTCCTTGGCGCAGTCGACCAGGAAGCGGAAGAATGCCTCGAGGTCCAGCGTATGGTTGGGGCCGGTCGGAACCAGGACAGGGCTGGCGTTGTGCTGTGTGCGGTAGCTCGCCGTGTGGCATACGGCGCAGTTGTTGGCGACACGGTCGAACCCGATGCGTCGCTTGGTGAACCCGATGGGCAGCTCTTTGCCCGGTTCCCAGGCCACGCCGAATGATGCATAACCGCCGGGTCCGGGCAGTTTGTCGGCGAACACGCGCGGCAACACGTAGAAGATCCAGTAGGGTATGCCGGCATCCTGCTCGGCGCCGATCGAGCCGTACTTGAAGCGCTCCACCGGGTCGTCGAACTGCTGCTCCGGATACACGCGCAGGAAGCGGTCCCAGCCGATATAGCCGACGACGACGGCGAGGGTCAGTAGTACGATGCCGGTAAGCTGCAGCCAGCGGGGAAGTCGTCTGAATATCTTGATCATGGCCGGTTCCCCCGTCAGAAGGTCTTCAGGAATTCGATCAGATCCCACTTGTCTTCGTCACTTAGCCCGGTGCCGTACTGATCGCCTGCGTGGCCCATGTTGCCGTTGCCCGGAACAGAGGTGTCGAACAGAAAGAACTTACGTCCGTTTTCCTCGGCGACGTCGGTGGCGAAGCCGAGTCTGACCGGGTCATAGCGGTCGTTGCCGCGCCAGAAGGTCTTGGGTCGCTTCGACACCGGTTGCATGAGGTCCCACAGCGTCGGCACCGAGCCATTGTGCAGATAGGGCGCGCGCAACCACATGCCATCCATCGGCGCGTTGGCATAGCCGAAGGTCTTGCGGAAGCTGCGGAAACGGTACTCGGTACCGGCGTACGGGGTACCCAGGTTCAGTGCCAGCTGCGGGGTGAAGGAACGCAGGCGGTAGGGATCGGTACCGATCGCGTCGAGCGGCACGACCTGGCCGACGTACCTGCCGGAGAAATCCGAGCCGCTCGCGCCGTGACAGTCGGCGCAGTACTGCCGATAGATCACCTTGCCGCGTGCCGCCTTGGAGCTGTCGATGTCGAAATGATCGCCGAACGCGGGTGGTGTGGCCGTCGCGTTCCAGGCCTGGATGCGGGCGATCGATGTGTGATCGATCAGGCGGGGTGTTGCGCCCGTGCCGAACGAGGCGTTCAGGTTGCGTTCCTCGACACGCGCGTTGTTGCCGTCCCAGTGCAGCTGCATGCCCTGTTTCTTCGCCTGATTCCAGATCGTCGGGAAGTCGGCGGCGCCCAGGAGTTCGTCGTTGCGCAGGTCCTCGATGGGGTAGTTGAACAGCGCCTTGGCCGAATTGAAGGTGTCGACCCGGCCGGGTCCCCAGTCGGGCTGGATATGGACAAAGCGCAGGCGCCCGAGGAGGCCGGACACGCCATCGCGCATCAGATGCACCGCGAGCGGATAGACGACGTACTTGTCGAGCAGGTCGAGGTCGGCGCCGGCCGCCTCGATGCGCGGAATGATCTGGCTCGGCGTGAAGCGCCGGTCGCCGATGCAGCGATGCATGAACTTCTGGAACGCCATCAGGTCGAGTGTGTTGGCACCCATGCCGACGACCAGCATGGGATCGGCATCGGCCGCGGTGCGCACTGTCGAGCTGTGGCAGACCGCGCAGTTGAGGAATACCCGGTCGATGCCCATATGGCGACGCTTGGACATGCCGACCGGGAGATCCTTACCCGGTTCGTAGATCATGCCGACCGCCTCGAAGCCGTCACCGGGGAGGTGTTCGCCACAGACATCCGGCAGCACCTTCCAGATCCAGTAGGGAAAGCCGAGGTTGCGTTCGCCGCCGGTCGAGCCGTATTTGAAGTGCTCGACCGGATCGTCGTAGACGACCGGCTCGTCGCGCAGAAAACGCAGCGTCAGCGAGCCGACCGCGAGGATCAGCACCAGGCCGGTTATCACCACGACGATAGGGCACCGCCTGCGCTTGTCTGTCTTGCTCTTGTCCGTCGTCATGATTGAACCCCTGTGCAGATGTCCCTAGGAGGTCGGCAGGCACGATCGCAGCTCTGCGTACGGCGTGTCGACGACCCGGTCGTGGCCCTGCAGTGGCAGTCGTTCGCTCGCCGCGATCTCGTACAGAGCGGTCTTCAGTCGTTGCAGCGGGCCCCGGGTCCAGGTCTCGAGTTCGGCGTCACCGAGCCCCACTGACTTGCGCGGCGGCATCGGGGACTTGGGTCGATGACCGTGATCGACGTCCCACATCGCCAGTCGGTACTGGATCCGTTGCGCACACTGCGCGACGCCGCGCCGCACCTGTGCCGGCGTGCCGGCGAGGAAGTTCGGTGGGAAGCGTTCGCTGGAGCGGTGGCAGGCCGCACAGACCTGCAGGAACGGGGCGAGTAGTGAATCGCCGTTGCCTGCGTCGGAATGCTCAACGATGGGTGGTGGCAACCCTGCGTCGCCGCTGCAGCACCACGCGGTGCCGTCAACCGGACCGATGGCGTCGAATACGGGGGCGAGCACGCGTGACCGGACAAACGGGCCGGCCGTGAACGGACCTGTGTCGTCGTGCGCAAGCCGGGTGATCGCCTGCTGCAGGGATGGGAAGTCATGGCGTATCCGCTGTTCGGCCCTGGCCGGGCCCGGATGCCTGCCGCTCGGACCGATCGTCAGCACATCCACGGCGTCGCCGTTGCTCAGCCGTATGCCGCCCGGCGAATCATTGCGCGTGAGCCGGATCAGCAGCGCGTTGTCGTCGTCGCTGCGTCCGCCCACGACGAGATCGCCGAGCGCCTCGCCGTGGATACGTACGTCGCGCAGACGTCCACTCAGGGACCGGTCGGCGTCCGCCACGTAGACGATCCCCCGGAAAGCCAGGTCCGGACCCTGGCAGTCGAGTTTCATGCGCCGCTTCGAGGCCTGCCGGCGCTGTCCGATCCGGCAGTTGGTCGCCAGCGTCGACGACTCGACATCGGCTCGCGCCAGATGCGCGTCGATGCGGCGGATATCGGTGGCGGCGAGGAAGTCGCTGATACCGGTGATCGCCCGGCGGGCGGCGGCGTCCGGATCCGGTGTCCAGACGGTCTTCGCCGCGCGCGCCTCCAGGGGTTCGAAGCGGGCCGTGACGTCGGCTCGCCGGGTCAATTGCGGGGCGGACAGCGGCTGCCGGGCTGCTACCTGCCGCGGCACGTCGGCGAGGGGTTTGCGGTTTGGGATATCGGCGTCGGGCAGCAGCAGGCCGTCCGGCCATTCGCGCGCAAAAGTCCTGGCCAGCACGGAGCTCAGTGCGTGCCGGTAGTCGTGCGAGCCATGCTCGAAACCGCGACGCCCGGTCAGCGCGAACTGGATGGCACGGGTCAGGATGGCGGCGCGGCAGTGCGCACCGCGCTTCCCGTTTCCGCAGCCCGATTCCCAGAGGCGTTGGGTGAGGGCGAAGTCGTTCGCGCGGTCGGTCGCGTTGTCGATGGCGTAGGCGACGTCTACGCCGGTTTTTGCCGGCAATCCGTAGAACTCCGCACCGATCAGCGCGAGCTGGCCGGCGATGCCGGCATTGGCATTGGTCTCGTCCCACAGGGGACGGGCGAAGATCGGCGCGGCGTTCTGATGACAGGCGGTACAGACCGTGCGCCGCGCATAGCGCACCCGCGGGCTGCCGCCATGCCGGTAGTCGGTCACCACCTGAAACTCGAAGCGCGCGGCGTCCTCGTTGTAGCTGATGATCTCGAGGACATCGGCCGCCTCCAGGTAGGCAACGAACAGGCGGTCACGCAGCAGCATCCCGGACCCGCCAGGGCCACCGCGCGGTTCGCTGTCGACCGCGACGACGACGCGTGGAGACTCGAAAAAGGCCGGCGCGGCCGCGTCACGCTGCAGCGAACGCCCGAGGGGGATCAGGACCTTCTTCAGCGGCCGGTCGAGATAGGCGCCCTCGACAGCCAGGCGGCTTTGCAGCGACGCCAGCAGTGCCTCGAAGGGGAAGGGGACGACCTGGCGGCCGTCCCGGCTGGTCAGGTGATCGAACAGCGAACGTCCCAGCGGCGGCGCGTCGGGCCCCGGCCTGTTGGGATCCGTCACCCAGACCGGATCGGCACAGGCGACACCGCAGGTCAGCCAGGCCCATACGCACGCCAACACTAGGGGTCGTCGATTGCCCACCGCAGCATTCCCCTTTCCCTCAGCCCCCGACGGCCGCCAGCCGGCCGGGTGTCTGGCTGCCCTGCCAGCAGTCCTCGGCGACGACGCCGGTCTCGATGAAATCGGCGTTGCCGGCCTCGGCGACGTCTTCGTTGTACAGCGTGAAGTTGAGTAGAAAGACGTGGCCCATGTAGGCGCGACCGAGGTAGAAACCGGGTCGCACCATGCGGATCTCGTCACGGATCTTAAGTCCGCGGCGTCCGGCGAGGAAGTCCGGGCGCTCGCGGTAACCTTCGATCTCGTCATTGAATGCGTAGTCGATGATGATCGATTCGCGCCTCGAGTCCAACAGGCTCTGCCCGCAGTACAGCTTGGCGGGAAACAGCAGCCAGGCGTCGTCCTGGAACAGGCCGAGTATCTCGCGTCCGGGGATGTCGGTCTTGGGCAGCTCGTCGGGATTGTCGATCACAAGTTTCAACAGCTTGCGGTCTTGGATCATGTTGCGTAACAGGCGCTCGTCGCGATAGAAGACCTTGCCCTTCCACAGCATCTGCCCGATATCCTCGATGGCGCCGAGCTTGATGCGCACCGCCAGGCCCTTGAGGCCGCCCATCAGTTCGGAAAGGCGTTTCGCGCCGCCGCCATCGGCGAAAAAGAAGCTGCCGTTGTAGGCGCCGTCCGGGATCGGGCCGGCGGTCAGGCGTGCATAGACCTGGTCGATCTGCTCCTGGCTCAGGGTCGCCAGGTTCTGCGGCGTCAGCTTCATCAGGTCGTCCGGACCGAGCGGCAGTTCGTGCTCGACTCGGGCCAGGTCCGGCTTGGTTTCATAGCTGTCGCCGTGTCCGAGGAACGGAACGTCCGGCGGCGAGACGTCACTACAGCCGTTGATCATGACGGCCGCGACCGCTGCTGCGAGTAGGTGTTTGTAGCGCATGATGGATCTCCCTCAGAGGGTGGCCAGGAAGGCCGTCAGGGCCTGTTTGTCGTCTGCCGACAGGTCTTCGCCGAATCGATGGCCGGCATTCTCGACGGTGCTGGTGCAGGTGCTGTAGAGCTGACTGAGCAGTGGCAACCTGTCACCGGCGATGCCGATCACCTGCTCCGGATTCGCGATCACCGCCTTGGTCAGTGCACTGATCTCGCCGGCGGCGTTCTGCGCGTCGCTCGGTCCGACGCGCTGCACCATGCGCTCCTGCAGTCTTTCCTCATCGAGCACCGAAAGCACCATGTCGCGCAACAGTTCCTTGTGTTGGAAACTGCCATAGAGACCGGCGGGCGTCCCGGCGGGGATCTCGATCTCGATCCCGATCAGCTTTTCGCTCTCGCCGTCCCACAACTTGGGTCCGATGGCGCGGCGTATCGGCTGATCGATCTGGGTGACCTTGGGAATCCGCTGATCCGGATGCAGCAGCATCTTGACCGACTCCTTGAATAGCCGGTAACGGCCGTCGACCGAGGGGTCGTAGGCGAGGCAGGCGGGTGGGTTGCTCAGGCGCTTGCCGTCGGCGTCCACGTACGGTGAGCGATAGAACTCGTCATTCGGATCGCTGGGCTTGCCGCACAGCTCGGGACCGATCGCGTTGTTGTGCATGAACGGGGCATGCGCCCACAGGTCGACCAGAGAGATGTTGCGGTAATGGCCGCGACCACCACCCGTGCGATCGGCGAGGTTGGCGTCCGGTTCACGTGCGCGATAGGTCTCCGACGCGAACTCCTCCCAGATATGCCCCTGCATGTGATTGGAGTGCAGCGAGCGGCAGCCGTAGGTGCCGACCTCGGATGCCGGCGTCGACTGGTCGTTGCCCAGCCAGTCCTCGCGCACCCCGGCTACCTGCGATGCCTTGTGGAAGTCGCGTGCCTCGACCGGGCCGCCCTGGGTCGAGTGGCAGCGCGCGCAGTTCTGCGCGAACACCAGTCGGCCACGGTCGACCGTCCCCGGACCGTGCTCCTGATCCAGGGCCTCGATCCAGTCGTCGAGGTCGCCATGACCCTTCGCCTTCCACAGAGGCGTCGAATAGGCCTCCTTCGACAGCAGGAAGCTGATGACATCGTGGGCCCGGTCCTCGATCGCACGGAAGTTCGGACAGTCGCGGCGACACTGACCGATATCGAACGGTGTCTGGCCGAAATTGCGCTGCTGCGGATCGACCTGGTACAGATCGGTCAGATGGTTCAGCCAGCATTGCTCCGAGCAAGAGCCGATGTTGATGTAAACGCGCTGCACGGCGAGCAGGTCACCGACCGAGTCTTCGCCACCCTTGAGGATGTGAAACAC
>JASJCU010000121.1 GCA_030065815.1 Gammaproteobacteria bacterium
CGCATGGAGATCGACTCGATGCCCGAGGAGATGGACAAGCTCGACCGCCGTCTGGTGCAGTTGAAGATCGAGCGCGAGGCGCTGAAGAAAGAGTCGGACGAGGCGTCGAAGAAGCGCCTGGCCCTGCTCGAGGAGGACATCGCACAGCTGGAGCGCGAGTTCGCCGATCTCGAGGAGATCTGGAAATCGGAGAAGGCCGCCGTGCAGGGCACGACCCACATCAAGGAGTCCCTCGAACAGGCGCGCGTGGAGTTCGAGACCGCACGCCGTGCCGGCGACCTGCAGCGCATGTCCGAGCTGCAGTACGGCCGCATCCCGGAGTTGGAGCGCCAGCTCGACATGGCCAGCCAGGCCGAGATGCAGGAAACCCACCTGCTGCGCAACAACGTCACCGACGAGGAGATCGCCGCGGTCGTGTCGAAGTGGACCGGTATCCCGGTCGCGAAGATGCTCGAGGGCGAGAAGGACAAGCTGCTGCGCATGGAGGCCGAACTCGGCAGGCGCGTGATCGGCCAGGACGAGGCCGTGCGCGCGGTGTCGAACGCGATCCGCCGCTCACGTGCCGGGCTGGCCGACCCGAACCGGCCGAACGGCTCGTTCCTGTTCCTCGGTCCGACCGGGGTCGGCAAGACCGAGCTGTGCAAGGCGCTGGCCGAGTTCCTGTTCGACACCGAAGAGGCGATGGTGCGCATCGACATGTCGGAGTTCATGGAGAAGCACTCGGTGGCCCGCCTGATCGGCGCGCCGCCCGGCTATGTCGGCTACGAGGAGGGCGGCTATCTGACCGAGGCGGTACGTCGCCGGCCGTACAGCGTGATCCTGATGGACGAGGTCGAAAAGGCCCATCCGGACGTGTTCAACGTGCTGTTGCAGGTGCTCGACGACGGGCGCCTGACCGACGGCCAGGGGCGCACCGTAGACTTCCGCAACACGGTCATCGTCATGACCTCGAACCTCGGTTCCGACCTGATCCAGACGCTGGTCGGCGACGCACACGGAAGTGCGAGTGCCGCGGGAGGCAGGATGCCGGGAGCGGTCGAGGAACAGTACGAGCAGATGAAGGCCGCGGTCATGGAGGTCGTCGGTCAACACTTCCGCCCGGAGTTCATCAACCGTGTCGACGAGGCCGTGGTGTTCCACCCGCTCGGTCGCGAACAGATCCGCGCGATCACCGAGATCCAGATCGGTTACCTGCACCAGCGCCTGGCCGATCGCGACATGGGTATCGCGGTCAGCGCCGGTGCGCTCGACCGACTCGGCGAGGCCGGTTTCGACCCGGTCTACGGCGCGCGCCCGTTGAAACGCGCGATCCAGCAGCAGCTCGAGAACCCGCTGGCGCAGGAAATCCTCGCCGGGGTGTTCGGCCCGGGCGACGTGATCCATGTCAACGCCACGGCCGACGGTCTGACCTTCTCGCGCGGCAGCAATGTCGACGTCGACGACGAGGGTGCGGTGATCGAGGGTGAGCTGGTCGACTGATCGACCGGGCATGCGTGGGTGTCAAGGCGGGTCCGCGTGGCCCGCTTTTGTTTGGACGCGGGGACGGAAGGGACGCAGAGGGCACGGAGGAGCGCAGAGGGCGCAGAGAAGACAAGGGCTTACGACCCGTCCGGTATGTCGGTCGTTCTTCGAGTTGACGGATCTACACGCCATCGACCCACCTCACAGACCTCGGCGATCTCTGCGCTTCTCTGCGCCCTCTGCGTCCCAATACGATCTCTGCACACGCGCACCTAAGGCGTTGTGCCGGGTGCGTCTGCGCGGTGTGCGGCTCAGTCTTTCTTCTTCAGCAGTGCTTCGAGGTCGGCGAAGGGCCGGTGGCGGGTCTGTGCGGTCGGTGTCGAGTCGCTGCCGCCGTGCCGGCCGGCAGCGACCGCGGCCCTGTGTTCTTCGTACTTCTGGTGTTCGTTGTCGTGGCAGTACAGGCACAGCAGTTCCCAGTTGCTGCCGTCCGGCGGGTTGTTGTCGTGATTCATGTCCTTGTGATGGACAGTCAATTCGCGCAGGTTGGCGCGGGTGAATTCACGCCCGCAGCGCCCGCACACCCAGGGGAACAGTCCGAGGGCCTGCTCACGATAACCGGCCGCACGCGCCTCGCTGTCGCGCCGCGCGTCGGCCACCACCCGGTCGAGCCTGTCGGTATCGATCGGCCTGCCGGTGCGGTCATGCCGGGGTGGGTCTTCAGCCATGTTCCTATGCTCCCTGTCTGACGGTGCTGGTCGGGTCCCACGGACGGGGCCCGCCCGCAGCGGCCGCCACCGGACGGGCCGCCTGCCGTGTAACCGGGATTCTAGGCCGTATCCGCGTCGACGAACTGCCGTTCCATCGAATCGTCCCGTTACCGGGACCGCGGGACACGCGGCTGCGGCGAGGACCTGGCGCGTGGCTGTTCGCGGCGGTCGGCGTTGCCGCGCGCCGAGTGGCGTCCGGTCGCCCGCACTAGGCCGACGCGAACACCCCGCCGCGCCGCGGGTCGCCGGCGCCGCTGAACGCCTTGCCGTCCCAGCACACGGTATGGGTACCGCCGAAGAACAGGTTGTGTGACGACCACAGGTGGTGCTGCGGGTAGTCGGCGGCCAGGCCGTCGATGGTCGCGGCCTCGAATCCGGGTTCGATGTCGAGGCGGGCGCGTTCGAAATGGATCCGCGGCGCGTTGACCGCGTCTTCGGGCGACATGCCGAAATCGATCAGGTTGCTCAACGTCTGCAGGATCGCGGTACGCAGCCGGTTGGAGCCGCCGGAGCCGATCGCGATCAGGTGGCGGCTGTCCTCGGCCAGCGTCGGCGCCATCATCGAGCTGACCCGGACGTCGCACGGCCAGCGGTTGAAACCGTCCGGATTGAGGTCTTCCTCGCCGAGCATGTTGTTGAGCATGATCCCGGTACCGGGCAGCAGGCGGCCGCTGCCCTCGCCGTTCGACAGCGTCAGCGACGCCAGGTTGCCGGCGGCGTCGATGGCGCTGATGTGCGTCGTACCGCGGGTGTTGACCGGATGGCCGGCGACCGCGTCACGGTACGCGGCCATCAGCTCGCGATGGCGCTGCGAACGCGCCAGTATGCCGTCGCGGCGCGCGACGTTGGTCAGGGTCATGACGTGGGCCAGTGTGCGCAGATGGGCGAGGCTGCCGAATCCGGCGGCGCACGGTGGCTGGGCGTCGAGCATGCTCAGCGCGTAGTTGATCAGTGTGCCGCCCGACGACGGTGGCGGATTGGTCGCGACCTCGTAACCGCGGTAGCGGTGGATCAGCGGTCGGCGTTCGATGACGCGGAAGCCCGACAGGTCGTCGGCCTGCAGGTGGCCGCCGTGTGCGTCGCTGAGGGCGACCAGGCGGGCGGCCAGTTCGCCGTCGTAGAACGGCGCATCGCCTTCCTCGCCGAGCCAGGCCAGCGTATCGGCGAGCTGCGGCTGGTGGAATGGCGTGTCGGTGCCGCGCAGCGCCTCGCCGCCGTACAGGGCCTCGGCCTCCGGCGTCGCACGGTAGATCGGCGCGACGATGCTGAAGATGTAGGCCTGTAGCGGGTTGATCGCGACGCCCTGCCTGGCGTACTCGATCGCCGGTGCGACGATCTCGCGCAGCGGCAGGCTGCCGAGGCGCGCGTGGCAGTGGATCAGGCCGCGCACGGTACCGGGCGTCGCTATCGAGCCGGCACCGATGTGGAATTCCTGCTGCGCGGTGCCGAAGTCGGCGAGCACCGGGTAGAACTCGCTGTCGTCGCCGGGGCGCCGGCGGCGCGGTGTCTGGACGAAGAAATCGTACAACCGCGGGTCCTCGCCCGGTCGGCGGGCGAGCAGGAACCCGCCGCCGGCCAGCGACGTCAGTACCGGTTCGACGACACAGGCGGCGGCCAGCGCCGCCAGCGCCGCGTCGAAGGCGTTGCCGCCGAGCGCGTACATGCGCAGTGCCGCGCCGACCGTATCGGGGTGGCCCGCGGCGACGGCACCTTTCATGGTTGCGATGTCCCGGACATTGTTCCGGTCATTATGTCCGCTCGTCGCATACCGCGACAGCGCTGCGCGCGGCGCAAAAAAAAGCGCGCCCGGGGGCGCGCTCTGTCGCAGACGCGGTAGTCGATTACTTCTTGTCTTTCTTGGCGGTCGGCTTCTTGGTCGTCGTCGTCGTGCTCGGGTAGCTGTAGGTCGGCGCGTAGCCGTAGCCGCCGTAGTACGGATAGCCGCCGCCGTAGCCGCCGTAGTACGGATAGCCACCGCCCCAGCCGCCGTAGCCGGGATAGCCGCCCCAGCCGCCGTAGCCGGGATAGCCGCCCCAGCCGCCGTAGCCCGGATAGCCGCCGCCCCAACCCCACGGGCTGCCGCCCCAATTATTGCCCCAGCTGCCCCAGTTCCACGGGCCGCCACCCCAGCCGCCCCAGAACGCGCTGGCGCTGGTCGTGACAGCGATGGCAGCAGCGCCGACGAGGCCGGTCAGCAACTTTTTGCGGTCGAATTTCATCTACGTAGTCCCTCCGGTAACGGATTATTGCGATTGGTCTTGGTCGATCCCCGACCGGACGGCAGCGCCTCCCGATCGGGAACGCGGCGCGTCGGACGGTCTACAGGCCAGCCCGGCGTGTCGGACCGGACCGTGTTGTCGCGGCCAGCTACTCGGTGCTGACGCGCTCGGCAGCCGGAGTATAGCTGCGAGTCGCCGTCGATTTGTAGCCGAGTGTCGTGGTCCGCTGGCGGTACTGCTTGAGCAGACGCTGGCACTGGCGCAGGCTGAACTCGATGCCATAGCGCTCGGCAAGGTGCTGCTGCAGGGTCTTGCCCTGCCATTTCTTGGCGTCCAGGCCATAGGCGCCGGGCGGCTGCTCCAGTTCCAGCTTCAGCCGGTTCCACTCGGCGGTCGACAGTTTCGGCGGCCTGCCCGGGCTGGTCTCGTCCATCAGGCCGTTCAGGCCGTTGTCGACGAACCGCTTGCGCCAGCGCTCGAGGGTCCGGGTGTGTTCGCCGAGCCACTCGGCGACCTGGTTCGGTTTATGGCCCTCGGCAATCAACAGCACGCACAGCGCGCGATAGCAGAAGCGCTGTTCGCGCGACGCGCTGACATGCTGCCGGACCGCGTTCCTGAGTGCTGCGATCTCCGTTGTTTCCATAATTGGCTCTTTCCCGGTGTTTCACGACACCGAAGCTTCGTCGGCTATCAGTATCAACAAAACCGCCGGCCGGACTCAGGGCAAACTGGTAAACAATTGACCCCGATCAGCAAAAAACACGGCCTCGGCGCATGTTCGACTGCACAATGCGACCCGGTTCCGGGTGCCGTCGTGGTCGACGCGACGTCGCGGTCGGCGACCGTCGATGCCGCGTCGGGGCCGGCGTCTCGCGAGCGTCGCTGCGCCCGTGAACGCCGCCCGCGGAGCGCGTGGCGGCATGCTGCCCGGCCAGGGCGCAGCCTGCGGCGCCGGCGCGCGCGTCGCAGCCGCCTGGCGGGCGTCGATGCGGGGTGTGCCGATCCCGGCGGTGCCGACCGCGGTCGCGTGCCGCGACCCCGTCGGCGCGGCCGTCGAGGCCGTCGGCAACCGGTGCGCGGGCCTGCCGCGCGGCGTTATCGCGACGGGGTGGCGTGCGCGGCGCTGTCGTCCGCGGCCGCCGGTGCGGTCTGTAGCGATGACTGTGCGGCGCGCTCCTCGGCCGCGTACTTGATGCGCTGCGCCTTCTTTTTCTCGACCAGCTCGATGTACTCCTTCGGGGTCATCGACGCACCGGTCTCGGGACGCTTGGTCGGCAGGTAGTAGCCGGCGATCGCGGCGACGATCACCGCGAGCAGCAGGATGTAGACGTTGGTGCGGTCGCGCTGCCTGGCCATGGCGACATGGTATCAGTCCCGCTCCGGGCGGTGTGCCGGGGGCTCAGAGGCGCGGCTGCAGCATCGCCCCGGCGGGCGTGTCGATGCGCATGACCGGGTGGCCGAACGCCGCGCTGAGCAGCTCGGGTGCGGCGAGGTCGTCGCGGCGCCCGGCGTGCCAGCGGCCGTCACCGGCGAGCAGCAGCCAGTGATCGCAGTGGCGCAGCGCGATGTTGAGGTCGTGGACGACCATCAACAGCGCGTGCGAGCGGTCGACACAGCGCTCGCGCAGCAGCCGCAGTATCGCCGCCTGGTGGCCGAAGTCGAGGTGGTTCAGCGGCTCGTCGAGCAGGTTCAGCGGGCACGACTGCGCCAGCAGGCGCGCGATCTCGACACGGCGCAGCTCGCCGCCGGACAGCGTCGTCAGCGCGCGCCCGGTCAGCGCGCCGAGGCCGGTGTCGGCGATACAGCGCTCGGCGATCGCCAGGTCGTCTGCGCCTTCCCACGCGAAGCGCCCGAGGTGCGGGTGGCGGCCGCTGAGCACGGTCTCGAGGACGCTCGCGCCGAAGCCGCGGTCGCTGTGCTGCAGCAGCACCGCGACCCGGCGCGCGCGTCGCCGCGGTTGCAGTGACGCGATGTCGTCGCCGCCCAGCGTGACGCGGCCGCGGCCGCCCGACGTCAACCCGGCGAGGCGATGCAGCAGCGTCGTCTTGCCGGCACCGTTGCGGCCGAGCAGGGCCCAGCACTGCCCGGGATCGATGCGCAGGCGCAGGCCGCGGCAGACCCGGGTCGCGCCGATCGCGACGTCGACGTCGCGGACGTCGAGCAGCGCGCTCATCGCGCGCCGCGCCGGTGCAGCAGGAACAGAAACATCGGCACGCCGAGCAGCGCGGTCAGCACGCCGACCGGCAGCTGCATCGGGCTGATCAGCGTGCGCGCCGCGGTGTCGGCGAGCAGCAGCAGCGTGCCGCCGGCCAGCGCCGCGGCCGGCAGTAGCACACGGTGATCGGTGGCGCCGGTGCGTCGTACCAGGTGCGGCACGATCAGGCCGACGAAGCCGATCGCGCCGGCGTGGCTGACCGCCGCGGCGGTCAGCAGCGCGCCGACGAAGTAGATCTCGCGGCGCAGGCGCGTCGTGTCGACGCCCAACGCGGCGGCCTGCAGCAGGCCGCGCGTCGCGATGTTGAGGTCGCGCGCGCGCCACAGCGCCAGCGGCAGCGCGACCAGCAGTACCAGCAGCGGCACGCCCGGGCGCGTGGCATCGCCGAGGTCGCCCATCAGCCAGAACAGCATTCCCGGCAGACGCTCGCCGGGCGCGATGCCGAGCACGAAGCTGATCAGTGCCGACCAGCCGGCCGCGACGACCACGCCGGTCAACAGCAGGCGGTCGCTGCGCCAGTCGTCGCCGCGTCGGGTCAGGCCGAACACCAGCAGCGTGCTCAGCAGCGCGCCGGCGGCCGCCAGCGGTGTGTACCAGGCGGCCGGCAGCGCCAGCAGCATCGCGCCGAGCACCGCCGCCGCGGCGCCACCGGAGACGCCGAGCACGTACGGATCGCCGAGCGGGTTGCGCAGCAGCACCTGGATCAGCGCGCCGGCGAGGGCCAGCAGGGCGCCGATCGCGAACGCGCTGAGCGCGCGCGGCAGGCGCAGCTCGTCGATGATGCGGTCGTGGACGCTGCCGTCGTCACTGACCAACAGCCGTGCGACGTCGGCCAGCGGGATCGCCGCGCTGCCGTGGGTCAGCGCGATCGCGAGGCCGGCGATCGCGGCCAGCGCGGCGAGCAGCAGCAGGCGGCGGTGCCGGCGCGGCACGGCGGCCTCACAGGTGCCGGTGGTCGACGCTGCCGGGGGCGTCGAGCAGGCTGATCACGGGCCAGCCGCGGCGCTCGGCATGCGCCTTGAGGACGTCGTCGGGGTCGACGGCGACCGGGCGGTCGACGCGCTCGAGCAGCGGCAGGTCGTTGTGCGAATCGCTGTAGAACGCGGCGCCGTCGAGGGTCGCGCCGTGGGCGTCGAGCCACTGCTGCAGCCGTGTGACCTTGCCTTCGCGGAAGCTCGGCACCCCGGCGACCCGCCCGGTGTAGCGGCCGTCGCGCATCTCCGGCTCGGTCGCGATCAGCTCGGCGACGCCGAGCCGGGCGGCGATCGGTGCCGTGACGAAGGCGTTGGTCGCGGTGATGATCATCAGCGTGTCGCCGGCCGCGCGGTGCGACGCCAGCAGCGCCTCGGCCGCGGCGGTGATGCACGGCTCGATCTTCTCGCGCATGAAGCGGGCGTGCCACGCGACCAGGTCCTGTGGCCGGTTCTCGGCCAGCGGCCGCAGCGAGAAGGCGAGGAACGCCATGATGTCGAGATGGCCGGCGCGGTAGTCGTCGTAGAAGCGCTGGTTCTCGCGCTCGTAGGCGTCGCCGTCGACCGCGCCGATCTCGGCGAGGAACCTGCCCCACAGGTAGTCGGAGTCGCCGGCGAGCAGCGTATTGTCGAGATCGAAGATCGCCAGGGGCATCGCGGCGTCGGCCTGTCGGGTGCGTGGAACGGACGCCGGACTATACCGCAATCCCTTTATAAGCAATAGCTTATGCAAGCCGCCGGCTTGCCGGGGTGCGCCTGGCTGTGGAACAATCCACTGAGTTTAAAGATTTTTTTGGTTGCTCTGTGATAGACGCGGACGGCTTCCGGCCCAATGTAGGGATCATTCTCTGCAACGACCAGAACCGGCTCTTCTGGGGCAGACGCGTGGGACAGAACGCCTGGCAGTTTCCGCAGGGCGGCATCGACGACGATGAGACGCCGGAGCAGGCGATGTACCGCGAGCTGCAGGAGGAGGTCGGGCTGCTGCCCGAGCATGTCGACCTGCTCGGGTCGACCCGGCGCTGGCTGCGCTACCGGCTCCCCAAGCGCTTCGTGCGCCGCCACTCGCACCCGGTCTGTATCGGCCAGAAGCAGCGCTGGTTCCTGCTCCGCGTGCGCTGCGCCGAGAGCGATTTCTGTCTCGATTCCTGTGCCAAGCCGGAGTTCGACAGCTGGCGCTGGGTCAAGTACTGGCAACCGGTCCGCGAGGTGATCTATTTCAAGCGCCGCGTCTACGAGCGCGCGCTCGAGGAACTCGCACCGATCCTGTTTCCTGACGGCGTACCGTCACGTCCCCAGACCAGTTACCTGCGCCAGCACCGGCGCTAGGCGATTCATTGAGGCCATAGACGGCG
The DNA here is from genome assembly GCA_030065815.1 of Gammaproteobacteria bacterium. GTDB lineage: Bacteria > Pseudomonadota > Gammaproteobacteria > Chromatiales > Chromatiaceae > Thiosocius. Next base: position 8,992 of record JASJCU010000121.1, read on the forward strand.
CGGCGCTTGAGCGGCCACACGCCGGACCCGTTCAGCATGCTCGAGACACTGCACCGTATCGTCAAAGAGGTCAGCGCCGCACCGGACCTGCACAAGGCGCTGAGCCTGATCGTGTCGCTGGTCAAGCAGGCGATCCGCTGTGACGTGTGCTCGGTGTACCTGACCGACCCGGACGCCCGCGCCTACGTGCTCGCTGCCACCGACGGCCTGCGCCAGGAGGCGGTCGGCAAGGTCTCGCTGCCGCTCGGTCGCGGCCTGGTCGGGCTGGTCGCCGAGCGCTCCGAGCCGCTCAACCTCAGCGACGCGCCGACCCATCCGCGCTACCTGCACGTGACCGAGACCGAAGAGATCCACTACCACGGTTTCCTCGGCGTGCCGATCATCCAGAACCGCAAGGTGCTCGGCGTGCTGGTCGTGCGCCAGGAGGTCGAACGCGAGTTCAGCGACGACGAGGTGACCTTTCTGTTCACGCTCGGCGCCCAGCTCGCCGGCGCGATCACGGCGGCGCAGGCCAGCGGCGAGCTCGACAACGGCGTGGTCGGTCGGCAGCGCGGCGCGCGCTATCTGGCCGGGCGGCCGGGCAGCCCGGGCGTGTCGATCGGCCGCGGGGTCGTCGCCTTCCGGCTCGCCGACCTGGCCGCGATACCAGACCGTGCAGTCAACGATGTCGACGCCGAGGTCGCCGCGTTTCGCGCCGCCGTCGGTGCCGTCGAAGACGATCTGCGCCGCCTCAAGAGCCGCCTGGCCGCCGAGATCCCGGCCGAGGACAACGCCCTGTTCGACGCCCTGTTGCTGATGCTGGGCAGTGACACGCTGGTCACCCAGACGGTCGCGCTGATCGAGCAGGGGCAGTGGGCGCCGGGCGCGCTGCGCCAGAGCATCGATGCGCACGCGCAGGTCTTCGAGTCGATGGAGGACGTCTACCTGCGCGAGCGCGCGTCCGACGTCCGCGACCTCGGGCGGCGCATCCTGACCCATCTGCAGAGCGACAGTCCGCCGACCATCGACTACCCGGCCGACACCATTCTGGTCGGCGAGGAGGTCAGCGCGGTGCAGCTCGCCGAGGTCCCGGCGGACCGCCTGGTCGGCATCGTGTCCGCGGATGGATCGAGTTCGTCGCACGTCGCGATCCTGGCGCGTGCGATGGGCGTCCCGGCGGTCATGGGCGCCACCAATCTGCCGGCCGGGCGGATGGAGGACCGCGAGCTGGTCATCGACGGCTACCGCGGCCGGGTGTACATCTCGCCGGCGCCGTCGGTGCGCGCCGAGTACGAACGCTTCGCCGAGGAGGAGCGCGAGCTGACTGCCGAGGCCGAGAGCCTGCGCGGTCTGCCGGCCGAGTCGACCGACGGCGTCGCCTTCCCGCTGTTGCTCAACACCGGGTTGATCAACGAGACCGCGCAGCTCGGCAACGACGATTTCGCCGGCATCGGCCTGTACCGCACCGAGCTGCCGTTCATGGTGCGCGATCGCTTTCCGGCCGAGTCGGTGCAGGTCATGAACTACCGGCGTGCGCTCGAGGCCTTTGCGCCGCGTCCGGTGATCCTGCGCACGCTCGATATCGGCGGCGACAAGCCGCTGCCATACTTTCCGATCGACGAACAGAACCCGTTTCTCGGCTGGCGCGGCGTGCGCGTGTCGCTCGCGCATCCGGAGATCTTTCTGACCCAGGTACGTGCGATGCTGCGCGCCGCGGTCGATCTCAACAACCTGCAGATCATGCTGCCGATGATCAGCAGTGTCGCCGAGGTCGACGAACTGAAGATGCTGATCAAGCGCGCGCACGACGAGCTGCTCGAAGAGGGTTACGCGGTGTCGATGCCGCACATCGGCGTCATGATCGAGGTGCCGTCCGCGGTGTACCTGGTCGAGGAGCTGTCGCGCCGGGTCGATTTCGTTTCCGTCGGCACCAACGACCTGACCCAGTATCTGCTCGCCGTCGACCGCAACAACGCGCGGGTCGCCGAGATCTACGACGACCTGCACCCGGCCGTGCTGCGCGCGCTCGAGCAGGTGATCCGCGGTGCGCGGGTGTTCAACCGCCCGGTCGGGGTGTGCGGCGAGCTGGCCGGCAACCCGATGGCGACGGTGCTGCTGATGGGCCTCGGTGTCGACAGCCTGAGCATGAGTGCCGGCAGCCTGATGAAGGTGAAGTGGGTCGTGCGCAGCTTCAGCGTGTCGCGCGCCCGGCAGCTGCTGCACGCCGCCCTGCGTATGGAGGATGCGCAGCAGGTGCGGCGCTTCATGGAGGGCGCGCTCGACGACATGGGCCTCGGCGGCCTGTTCCGGCCCGGTCGCTGAGCGGTGGCGCGCGGCGGCGTCGTACGTGCGGGTATTGTCGTATTTTGATACCAATCAACCGCGAAGCGGCCGAACGGGCGCAGTATTGAGCGGATACCGAACCAGTGGGGAACAGACGATGGACGACACAGCAGCCACCCAGGAAAGCGCCAACGACGCCTCGACGCAAGGGGAGGCGTCCAACCCTGAGGTCTTCGACGGGGATCTGAGCAAACTCGACAAACACGCCCGTCGCGAGCTGTTCCGCAAGAATATCTATCCCTACAGCACCAAACTCGGGCGCGCCGACTACGAGGCGTTCAAGTACGAACTGCAGATCGAGCTGCTGAAACTGCAGAACTGGGTGCGCGACAGCGGCGAGCGCGTGTTGATCCTGTTCGAGGGGCGCGACGCCGCGGGCAAGGGCGGTACGATCAAGCGCATCATGGAGCACCTCAACCCGCGTGGCGCGCGCGTCGTCGCCCTCGAGAAACCGTCGCCGCGCGAGGGCGGGCAGTGGTACTTCCAGCGTTACATCCAGCACCTGCCGAGTGCCGGCGAGATGGTCCTGTTCGACCGTTCCTGGTACAACCGCGCCGGCGTCGAGCGCGTCATGGGGTTCTGCTCGTCTACCGAGTACCTGGAGTTCCTGCGCCAGACGCCCGAACTCGAGCGCATGCTGGTGCGCAGCGGAATTCGCCTGTTCAAGCTGTGGTTCTCGGTCAGCCGCGGCGAACAGTTGCGACGCTTCAAATCACGCGAGCACGATCCACTCAAGCAGTGGAAGCTCAGCCCGATCGATCTGGCCTCGCTCGACAAGTGGGACGACTACACCAAGGCCAAGGAGGCGATGTTCTTCCACACCGACACCGCCGACGCGCCCTGGACCGTGATCAAGTCCGACGACAAGAAGCGCGCACGGATCAACGCGATGCGTCATCTGCTGCACCTGATTCCGTACGAGAACAAGGACGAGAAGATCGCCTGCGCGCCCGATCCGCTGATCGTGGGCTCGGCAGCGGACATCTACGAGGAAGGCGAGCACGGCCAGTTCGGCTGATCGGCATCACATCACGACAAGGTAGCAACGAACGATGAGCGAGCATTACGAGAAACACGCGGAAGAGGTGGCCAAGGCCTTCCTGGATCTGCTCGACGAGCCGGCGCGTGACGCCATCTCCGACGAGCACCGCAACGAGCTGTCGATGCTCGTCGAAGCGGCGATCAGCACCGCCGTGCTTGAGCAGCTGGAACACGCGGCCGACCAGGTCGCGGCGTTGTCGCAGACCATTCGCCATTACGCCGAACACTACGACAAGGCGAGCTGAACCCGCGCCCGTCCCGCCGATCCATG
>JASJCU010000122.1 GCA_030065815.1 Gammaproteobacteria bacterium
GACTCAGATTCCGACAGTGACTCGGACTCCGACAGCGACAGCGACTCGGACAGTGACTCCGATAGCGACTCCGACTCCGACAGTGATTCGGACTCAGACAGTGACTCGGATTCGGACAGCGACAGCGACTCGGATAGCGACTCCGACTCAGACAGTGATTCCGACTCAGATTCCGACAGTGACTCGGACTCCGACAGCGACAGCGACTCGGACAGTGACTCCGATAGCGACTCCGACTCAGACAGCGACTCGGACTCCGACAGTGATTCGGACTCGGACAGTGACTCGGACTCCGACAGCGACAGCGACTCGGACAGTGACTCCGATATCGACTCCGACTCAGACAGCGACTCGGACTCCGACAGTGATTCGGACTCGGACAGTGATTCGGACTCCGACAGCGACAGCGACTCGGATTCTGACAGTGATTCCGACTCAGATAGCGACAGCGATTCGGACAGCGATTCGGACAGCGATTCCGACTCGGACAGTGACTCGGATTCCGACTCCGACAGCGACAGCGACTCGGACATGGATGACGATTCCGGATCGGACGACGACTCGGGGTCAGATGACGACTCGGGATCGGATGACGATCACGATCGTGGCCGTCGGGCAGACCGAGACGACGATGATCGTCGCGGTCGTCGCGGCGATCGGGACGGCGATGACAGCCGTGGCCGTCGTGGTGGTCGCGACTTCGATGGCGATTGGGGTCGTCGTAGCGATCGGCGATAATTGTGCCCCGGTTCGTGGCACCAGGTGACTTGCACCTCGACCGGGTGATGCCGGGTCGGTTCCGTGTGTGCCCGGGACATTTGCCGGCGGCCACCACAGGACACAGCCTGCATGAGTGACATCGATCGAGACGGCAAGCCGAACGCGGGATTCGGGCAGCTTCGGTCGGGGCTCGTCCGCGGCATGGTAGTGGTCGGGGTTTTTAGCGCTATCTGCAACCTGTTGATGCTGACGACTCCCATCTACATGCTGCAGATGTTCGATCGCGTGTTGTCGAGCAGAAACCTCGACACCTTGATCTTGCTGACGGTCATTGCGGCGTTCGCGCTGCTTACGCTGGCCGCGCTGATGATCGTCCGCAGCAGCGTGCTGATCCGCATTGGTGTCTGGTTCGACCAGCAGGTGGGCGGTGCCGCGTTGGCGTCGGTAATCGCATCGGCAACGAAGAGCGGAAAGGCTCCGTCTTCCCGCGTCATGGGGGACCTGGCGTCGATCCGCAGCTTCTTTGGCAAGACTACGATAATCCCGCTGTTCGATGCCCCCTGGTCGCCCATCTTTCTGCTGATCATCTTCCTCTTGAGCCCGATACTCGGCGGTGTCGCGCTCACCGGACTGATCGTCATGCTGGCGCTGGCCATAGCCCATGACCGCGTCATCGCCTACCTGTCGACCAGGGCCAGTGCGGTAACCCGCCCGGCCAAGGACCAGGCGAAGTCGTTGCTGCGCCACGCGGATACGGCGGTGTCCATGGGCATGGTCTCTACCCTTGTGCGGGGATGGAGAAACCAGAATGGCGACGCATCGGATTCTCAGGCGGCCAAGCAGCAGGCACAGGCGGCATACACGGCGTTGACGCTGTTGGTGACCCAAGGCATGCGTGTTGCCATGCTGTGCGCCGGCGCCGTGCTCGTGATCCAGAACAGCATAACGACCGGTGTCATGCTGGCTTCGGCGATTCTGGCGACACGCCTGCTGGCACCGATGACCGGGTTGGTCAAGGCGTGGCGTTCTGTCACCACCGCCCGCGAAGCCTATTCGCGGCTCAAGAAAGACCTGGAACTGACACCGGTCGGGACTTTTGGCGATCAACTCTACATTTCGGACGGCGGACTGAGCGTCGAGCGGATCGGGTTCCGCTACTCGAAGTCGTCGCCGACGCTGCTGCGCAACCTGAGCCTGGATCTTGAACCCGGAGAGGTGCTGTGCGTGGTCGGTCCGCCCGGGTCGGGGAAGAGTACGTTGGCAAAGCTGCTGGTCGGCATCCTTCGGCCGCGATCCGGCCGCGTGCTGCTGGGCGGCAACCCGGTGATCGGTCTGGCTGCCGACGTCCGGGCGAGTCATATCGGTTACCTGCCGCCCGACCTGCAGTTTTTTGACGGCACGATCCATGAAAACATATCCCGCATGCGGCCCGGCGTCAGGGAGTTCGTCGTCGAGGCGGCGAAGCTCGCCGGTGTTCACGATGCGATCATCAACCTCCCGGATGGCTACGATACGAAGATCGTCAACGGCCAGTCGCCCCTGTCTCCCGGCGAGATGCAACTGCTGTCGATTGCCCGTGCCGTGTTCGGCAAGCCGAGATTGGTTGTGCTAGACGATCCGACCGCGAAGCTCGACAGGTCGAGTGAAAGGATCCTGGCCAATGTCGTGCAGGCACTGAAGAGCAGCGGCGCGATCATGGTCATCATTGCGCATCGGACCAGCATACTTCGCCAATCCGATCGCATCCTGGCCCTGCCACAGGGAAAGACCAGCAGGCCGGGCGATCGTCAGAAGGTCGACTTGACGGTGATCGAGGACGGCCGCGATCGTCCGACCGGAGATTCGTCGAGACGCGAAAATGGCTAAGGAAATCATCCCAGCGGGGCCGGCGCATTTCGATGTCCAGCCGGCCGACGAAGTCACGGACCTCAGGTATTCGCGGAGCCGCGTCACCGGTTTGCGCACGCTGACCGTTATCGGGCTGCTGATCGCCGGACTCTTTTTCGGTGCGTTGATCAGCTGGATCTCTCTGGCGGAGCTATCCAGTGCCGCGATCGCCCCCGGCGTCGTCAAAGTCGCATCCAACCTAAAGACGATTCAGCATCTGGAGCGGGGCATCGTCAAGGAGTTGCTCGTCCAGGACGGGGACGAGGTCGCGGCCAATCAGGTGCTTCTCCGTCTCGACGGCACCGAAACGCAGAGCAAGCTGAAACTGCTTCAGCACCAGAAGTACTCGGCGCTGGCCCTGATCGCCCGATTGTCTGCCGAGCGCGACGGCCTGGGTGCCGTACAGCTCCCGGAACGGCTCGATTCGCTCTGGGAGGGCGCGGAGCGCGACGAACTGTTTCGGGTACAGCAGGACATCTTCGATGCGCGCCGCAATTCGGTTGCGACGAAGAAGCGCATAGTCGCCCAGCGAATCGGACAGTACGAGAAAGAGATCGAAGGATTGGAGGCGCAGGTGTCTGCCGATGACGAGCGTCTCGAGCTGATTGGCAAGGAGCTCGCAGACATGGAGCGCCTCTTCGAGCGAAAGCTGGTTCCGGTAACCCGCGTGCTCGAACTGCAGCGCAATGTGGCGAAGATCCGAGGTGAGCGTGGGAGCAACCTTGCAGAGATCGCGCGCGTCGGGCAACGGATCTCCGAGGCGCGCCTGGAGATCATCGAGCTGGACGAAAGCCGGCGCGAGGAAGCGGTGCTGCAACTGCGCGAAGCGCGCCAGCAGTTGAGCGAAGCACAGGAGAAGATCCCGGCCCTGGAGGATGCCTCGCGGCGGCTGGATGTCCGTGCGCCGATCGACGGGACAGTGGTCAACCTGCAGGTGCATACGATAGGTGGCGTGATCGGCCCTGGCGAACCGATCATGGAGATCGTGCCGAAGAACGACACGTTGGTCATCGAGGCAAAGATCAACCCGATCGATATCGACGTCATCCATCCCGGGCTGCTCGCCAATGTGACGTTGACGGCCTTGAACCGACGCAGCAATGCACCGCTGCAGGCGCGCGTACTCTGGGTGTCGGCCGACCTGCTTTCCGAGCCGCAATCCGGGCAGAGCTATTTCCTGGCGCGGCTCGAACTGACAGACGAATTGCAGTCCTCACAACCGGAAATGCCGTTGACGCCCGGGATGCTGGCCGAGGTGACGATCCTGACCGGTCAGAACACGTACCTCGAGTACCTGATAGAACCGCTCGAACGCAATCTGTCCCGCGCCTTCCGCGACGGGTAATCGATCTCGCGACGAAGCGGTATAGTGCCAGGCGCGCGGCGCCCGGTCGCTCGGTGCCACGGGTATACGGGACCAAGCAGCCGGCGCGCATTCAGGCCTCCATCGAGGCGCGGGTCCACACGTCAGGTGGCAATCGGGTGGCGAACTTCGAGCAAGAAGCACGGCGCCGTTGTCGGGAGATATTCGGCAGCGCCGTCGTCCGGACGGGCGCTACGGGGCGATCGAGGCAGGTCGTCCGCTGTGTCCTCGACGACGGTAGGTCAATGATCGCGACCCGTCGCGCGACGGCGGCTCGCGCCAATCTCGAGTTTCACGTACTGCAGCGCTTGCGCGCCCATGGTGCGCGCGTGCCGAAGGTGCTGGCCTTCGACGGTCGGCTCCTGTTCCAGGAGGACCTCGGACAACGCCGGATGTCGCTGGTGCTCAAGCGCGTGACCAGGTCGCAGGGCGAGAAGCTGCTGGATGCCAGTCTGGCGAGCCTGGTCGAGACGCATGAGTCCGGCGAATCCGCCGGTCTCGGCAGGTTCGTCGCGACCCTGGGCGAGGGCGACGACTGGCTGCGAAACCTGATCGATCGTCCCCGGCTTCTCGGTGAGTTCCTGCGGATCCCGGTCCCGGAACTGCCCGTGGAGGAAACGGTTGCGCTGCTCCGCGTGAAGGAGCCGAAGTTCGTCAAGTGGGATGCGCGACCACCGAATGCCGTGGTACTCGATGACCGCAGCGTGGGATGGATCGATTGGGAGAACTGCGGCAGGCGAAACCGCCTCGACGATCTGGCGTGGTTCTTCGGTGACCAGTCGGTACCGGATTGGCCGGACGTCGAGGGGCGCCTGCTGGATCGTTATGTACCGGCATTCAGCGACGGCAAGCATCCCGATGCAGCGCGTGAATACCTCGCGGCCTTCGGAACCCTTCACATGTGCGTCCGACTGAGCCAGATTCTGAACCGCGAGAAGAAACGCGGACTGAAGGATTGGAGCGACACCGATTCGCGAGACGAGACCGCGATCAGGGCCTCATCGAGCGCGCGCAAGATGGCCGTTCGGGCGTCGCGGTGGGCGCAGAGATCGCCACAGATGACACCGCTCTCGGCTTGGCTGCAGGACGTCGCGGACCGAATCGCCGTCATCGACGACACCGATGCATCCGATTCAACGTAGCGCCGGCGCCGGCGAGTGCGGCTCCGCATCGTCGGCACATGGCCAGGCTGTAGCGAGCTGGCCGACAGCTCGGCACTGTCGTGCCGTCGCGTGGGATCGGCTCACGCTTATAATTTCGCAATGACTGCAACGAACACCAGACCAGATGATTCGGCCGATGCCGACGATTCGGGCGCGCGCTCGCGCGACACGCGGTTGCCCGTCGTCCGCTTTCTCAATCGACACCTGGGGCAGAAACGCAGCGGGATCGAGAACGCGGCGCTGTTGCGCATCCGGGCATTCGAGACGGAACTCGGCATAGTGCCGCAATATCTGACGGTCGATTACGATCCCGGATTCGCCCTCACCAGGGCCGAACTCATCGCCGCCGGTCACGTGTCACGACAGGTTGTATTTCAGAACCTCTACGACCACTTTCAGGAGATCGACACGCACGGCAACGACGACGTCCGGGTCGAGTTTCCACGCAACGACGACTGGACCTACGTTCCGGTTCCCGACACCCATGACCTCAAGGTCTATGGACGCAACCAGCGGCTGCTGATGTACGTGAAGTGTTCGAGTCGGAACGGATCCGTCGATTATATCAATCACTTCCACGATGGTCGGAAGTGGCGTCGCGATACCTACACCCCGCAAGGCCTGCTCAGTCGCATCCAGTACCGGGACATCGAGACCGGCGAGTTCGTGAACGAGCACTACCTGCGGCCCGACGGCTCGGTCGCGTTGATCCAGTTGTTCACGAACCAGGACGGCCGCCGAACGCTGAGCCGGGTGTCACTGATGAACCGGGACGGTTACTGCGTGGAGGACTTCACCAGTCAACAGGACTTGATCGCCTTTTGGCTGGATCAGCTGACAACAGATCCGGATACGCATTACGTGCTGGTGTCGGATCGCAACCAGCCATACTACCGGCCCTTGAAGAACCTCAAGATGCTGCCCGGCAAAGACAACGTATCGGTCGTGTCGATCATCCACAGCGTGCACGTAAAAGACGCCCTGGATATCCACAGCAGCCGCACGAAGTTCACGTATGCCGAGGTCCTGGACGACATTCGTGCACCGGATGCGGTCGTCGTCGGGACGCCGTCGCAGCGGCGCGACATCCTGCGGCGATACGGAAATGGAAACCTGCATGTGATCCCCCACGCCTACAGCCAGGCAACGGCGCCGCGAAACCTGGGGTTCGGGCAGCGCAACCGCAAGGAGGTGGTCTGCCTGGGGAGATACCAGGCCGAGAAGAACCAGCAGGTCGCCATACGCGCGTTTGCCAGTGTCGTTCGAGCCGTGCCCGACGCGACGCTGCAACTGTACGGGGCCGGAAGCCAGAAGTCGGCATTGATCGACCTCGTGGCGAGCCTCGGTCTTCAGGACTCGGTGTTCGTCAACGACTACGCAAGCGATGTCACCGCGATCTATCGGGCTGCGGGCCTGTCGATTCTGACCAGCAAGGAAGAGGGCTACCCACTGGTGTTGGTGGAGAGCCTGAGTCAGGGCTGCCCGGTCGTTGCCTTCGATGTCAACTACGGCCCCTCTGACCTGATCGAACACGGCGAATCCGGTTTCCTTGTGCCCCCGGGTGACGAACAGGTGCTGGCGCAGCGGATATGCGAGGTGCTCGAAAATCCGGGACTCCACGAACGCATGTCCGCCAACGCATTGGCGTCGTCCCGGGCATTCGGTGTCGATGTCGTCGCGGACCGCTGGAAGCGCCTGATCGGCGGCCTGGTCGAAGGGCAGGCGACCCGCCATCGCGGTGCCGTCGACGACGGCGCCCCGGCCGAGGTGCTGCACGCGATACGCCGCGCGTTGGTCGATCCTGCCCACGAGTTGACGATCGCCGACGATTTCCTGCCGGCGTTCGACCCCGAGATCAGCCAGGTGTACATCACGCTGTTTCAGCGTGGCCTGCCGCCCATTCGATGGGGGAGTCGCCGCTCGGACCTGCAGAAATCGCTGGCCCGCGACGTGGCGAAGATTCGTGGCAACAAGCGTTTCAAAGACTTCAACCCGGCCGATCCGGCGGCCTGCCGCATCCTTGTCGAATGGGTGACCGACGAGTACCCGGTGGCGATCAAGGATGTCTCGACCAATCGATTCGACGACCACCGGTTCGAACCCGGGATCACGGGATTCAGGTTCAACGTCGAGGGCCAGACCTACCATTACATGCCGACGGACGCGGTCACCAAGAGTCATATGACGCTGAAACACGCGCTCAACGATATGTCGAAGAAATGCGGTATCGCGAAGGAAACCGATCGGATCAGCAAACGCGCAAAGCTGATGAAGTCCCGCGAGATCTGCTATTGGATGACGAAAAGCAACGCGATCGTGACCGACGGCACCGATGCAGATGCACCCCTGGCGCTGTACCGCGGATACCCAGTGCCGGTGCCGGAACCATCGGATGAGGTATTGGCCGAAGCGGTCTACGCAGGTGCCGACTGGGTCGTCGACAACATGGCCGGAGACGGCAGTTTTCTTTACTACTACGAGGGCATCAAGGACACCGTCGTCGACCACGAACACCCAAGGATGGTCGATCCTCTCTACTACAACATGCTGCGCCACGGCGGCGGTACGCTGCTGTTGCTGCGGGCGTACGAGCTCGGCAACGACCCGCGTTACCTCGAGGCTGCGCGGCGCTCACTCGATTACCTGCAGACCACCTGTCGTACCCACGACGTGGACGGCGAACAGGCCGTGCATGTGATCTGCAACCGAAAGTCGAAGCTCGGCGGCACCGGCATCGCGCTGTCGGCGCTGATGCACTATGTGCGTCTCAGCGGTGATTCGGGCATGCGCGACCTGATCGTGGGTATGGTCCGGCACCTGCTGTCGCGTGTCGACGACTCCGGTGAGATGATCGGGTACTACATCCATCCGCAGTTCTGTGACGGCAAACCGATCCTCGCGCCGGATGCAGAGACCAAGCGCAAGCTGTTTTCGTTCTACTACCCGGGCGAAGCGCTGTTGGGATTGGCGCTGTACTGTCGTCATTTCCCCGATGCCGACGAGGCGCTGGTCACCAAGGTCAAGGAGACAGCCAGGCGCGCGCTGGACTTCCTCGTGCACGAGCGCCCCAAGCGCTATCCGGACCTGTTCACCGCGCTGCCTTCGGATGGATGGTTGATGCAGGCGATCGAGGAATGGTCCAGGTTCGCGGAGTTTCGCGACGACAGCTACAAGGGATTCGTCTACTCGGACGCAGACGCGATGCTGCAGCACATGTACACGGCACAGAACAGCCCGTACCTCGACTACCCCGGCGGCTACTTCTACGACCATGGGGACCATGTGTACACCGACGGCGCGCGCAGCGAGGGCCTGGTCGCGGCATATTTCCTGGCACGCGATCTCGGCGACGAGGCGGAGATGCAGCGTTTCGGTGACGGCTGCCGCCTGGCGGCCAGGAACCTGCTGTTCACCGCCAACACGCGTGCGTCGCTGTATGCGCACCGTTTTCCGGAAAAGAGCCTGGGCAGTTTCCGCTTCAAGCTGACCCGCCAGTGGGTGCGAATCGATTCGGCGCAGCACGTTGTGTGTTTCTTTGCCCGGTTGGCCGGGGCCGGGAGCTCGACCACGACGCCGGGTCGCAGCGTCAGTCGCTGATCCGGGTGCCGCGTCGTCTCCGACGGACCGGTACGGCGTACGGCTTGTGCCTGTCCGCGTCGCAGCGGTGGTGTTTGCTACCCGCGGCGCAGTGACGCCGCCGTCGCCACGGCGGGCGCGGCGTGTGCCGCCGCCGGTTTCAACGTTTCGCCTTTGCCGTCACGACGGCATGAAAGCGCCTGAGTTCCGCCGATGTCTCCAGCGGGCAACTGGTCTCCAGCACCGTCTCGACGGCCGCCAGGATGTAGGGATTGTTGTCCAGCGACCGTTGCTCGGTCTCTGGCCAGTTGTCGGGGTCGATGCCGCGGTCCGTGGCGGCGATGTCGTCCTGGACGCCGAGCGCCTCGAGCAACGGCCGGACGATCGTTGCGCCGCAGGCGCGCTCGACGTCCCCGTCGCCGCCGGTCGCCGATGACGCGTCCGCGCGATCTTGCGGCGCCGTGCAGTCGGCATCGCAGAGCATCGCCAGCCGGTTCCACAGCGTGTTGGCCGTGTATCCCCGGCGCATGACGTCATCCAGCGCGGCGCCGGTCGCCGGCAGTTTCTCCCAGCGGAACGCTGAGGCCTTGTCGGTGAAGAACCGTTCCGCGCTGCGCGCCAGCCCCTCGAGGTACCAGCCGTTCTTGAAGAAGCTGTAGCCGTATTGATAGAGGTGGAACAGTTCGTGTTCCGGCGTCACATTGGGCGGTGTCCACCGGGTGGCGAGCGTCACACTGAGCACGCGGGGCGAGCGCCCGAATTGCCGGTATCGATAACGGACCAGGCGGTCCCCGGCAGCACCCATGCCCTTGTCCTGGTGCAGCAAATGGAGGTGGATACGCCGGCCACGGGCGTACAGCGGCATGCGCAGGGGTGGGGTCAGGTCGAGTTCGTTGCTGTACACGCGATCTGCATTGTCGATCTGCCCCTGCAACCGTCTCAGGTAGTCATCGCGCCGCGGTGCCTGCGCTCGCTTGGCCGGGAAAGCGTCGACGCCTTCGCGCGTGTACAAGACCGAATAGGCGCCCCACGAGTGTTGCTGGTCGAGCGCCTCGTAGGGGGCGCGCCAGTCGGCGAAGGCAGCCGCCGGCAGACAGACCGACAGGGCGATCCGCAAACCGATCAGCAGTGAATGGCGTCTGTGCATTCGGGGTGTCCACGGATGGTTGGTCAGCAAAGTCTCGGCCGTGCCTGGATCGGCGTCGGGACGGCATGCGGGCCATGCCACCGCCCCTTGCATCGCGACCGGAACCGGGTATCGGCCAGCCCCGGCTGGCTGTGCATGCCGCTACCGGGCGGGGTGGTCTCGGCGCCGGCGGACCGTCGGCCGGCGCGGCCGGATGCGATCCTGGCGTGGCCATGCGTCTTGCCAGACGGGCGTCGTCATTCTACCACTGGACAGTGTTTGTGGGCTGCCATGCCCGTGTCGTCAGTGCGGCCAGCGGAGTTCAGAGAGCGGCGGGGCCGACTTGCAGGCGGCGGCAACGACGATCGCGTGCGACCGCGTCATACTGTGCGTCCGCCGCGGCGGGCCCGAGACCGCACCGCGTCGGTCGGTCGTGGACTGGCGGTTCGACCGAAGCCGGCAGCTGGTCAACGCGCAGCGACGGCAGGCGCTGTCGTTCGCATTCCGCCGCAGGCGCTGCGCACCGACGACGAACCACCGCTGCGATTCGGCCTTTATGCATAGTGGCCGCCTGCGGCAGTCAGTCCGACTGCCAGGCGTCGAAGGCTGTGCGTGCTCGCCGGGTTGGTCGGCAAAGGACGCGGACCATCATGGACGTGGTTGCGCTTGCGCGGCCGACACGACCAGAAACCGCATCGTCGGCAGCCCGGGGCCGGCGAATGCGAATGGCGATGTCTGCGGTCGGGCGAATCCATTGGCGGAAAAAACGTTTCTGTTCGCGGTGTGCTACGGAAGCCTGCCGCTGTCCTGGCTGCGTTTCACGTCGAAGCAGGCATAGGCGCTGGTCCCCGGCAGCGACCCGGGCAGCCAGCGACAGTCGAGCAGCATTGCAGAGGCCACCAGGCGATGCAGTCGTCGCATCGCGCCCCGTGGTGCGGCGATCGTCACCGGCCGATCGATCTTCAGCTTTGACATCAGCCAGGCGGGCACATAGACGCTATGGAAGAAATAACCGCGTCCCACGAGCCGCCAATCCAACGTCACCGACAGCGCATCGAGCATGGCCAGTGAATAGCGTCGCCGGTGCCCATAGAACGAATCGTAATTCGACCAGAGCTCGCTGCGCGCCGGCACGGTGACGAACACATGCGAAAGGTTGGGAAACGCCCCCGCGATCCGCCGCAGGAGGTCGTCGGGCGCGTCGAGGTGCTCGATCACGTCGAGCAACAGCAGCGCGTCGTACGCGGCGCGCTCGGTAGCGGGCAAGTCGACCGCGTCGGTACCGCCCAGGACATGCGCCGCCACGGCGGGCAGGGGCGCGACCTCGGCGAGTTCGACGCCATGGCAGTCGATGCCGGCATTGCGCAGATGCGCGACGACGATGCCGCGTCCACAGCCGACTTCGAGCATTCGCGCGTCGCCACCCAGGAGTTGTCGGACCTTGGCCTCGACGAAGCTGTTACGGGTCAATGACCACCAGTGATGCTCGATGCCGTCCGCGTAGGCCTGGTCGAACTGGTCGCCGGTGAATGCCGTATTCATATCAATCAGACCGCCAACTCGCTAGCGCTGCGCCGCGCGCACCATCGCGGCCCCATCGCGGTCAATGCCATCTCTGCCGGACCGCCAACGACACCCGCCGCGTCATCATCGCAAGAACGCCCGGCAACACCAAAAGCGGCAAGGCGTCGTCGATGTCGAGGGCCGTGCGGTCGATGACGGCGTGGTCGTCGCCCTGCGGTGCGGCTACGCAACTGCGAACGACTCTACCCCTCGACGCCCAGCGTCGTTCGCAAGTCATCGCCGCAGGCCATGCACGCCGACGGACGCCGGCCGGTCACGTTCAGTCCAACGTCTTTTCGATGATGAAGCGGGGCCGCCGCTTGGTCTCCATGTAGATCTTCGACGCGTACTCACCGAGGACGCCGATGCTCAGCAGCTGGATCCCGCCCAGGAAGTACATCGGCAGCACGGATGAGGCCCAGCCAGGGATCGCGATGTCCGACACCAGGCGGATCCACAGCACCCAGGCCGACAGCGCGAGGCTGCCGATGAAGATGATCAGCCCCAGCAACGCAATCATGCGCAGCGGCAAGGCCGAGAACGACGTGATGCCGTCCACGGCGAGTGCCAGCATTTTGCCGATCGGGTACTTGGTCTCGCCGTGTTCGCGGTCCACCCTGTCATACAGTACCGTGGTCGACGTGAAACCTATCGTCGGAATGATGCCGCGCAGGAACAGATTGACCTCGCCGTAGTCGCGCAGGGCCCGCAGGACACGGTGGCTGACGAGGCGAAAGTCGGCGCTGTTGTACTCGATGGAGATCCCCATTGCGCGCAGCAGTCGATAGTAGAGCTGGGCGCTCATCCGCTTGAACAGGCTGTCGGCGTCGCGCTTGCGCCTCACGCCGTATACGACGTCATGGCCCCGGCGATAGGCATCGATCATCTGCTCTATCACGCCGATATCGTCCTGCAGGTCGGCGTCGATGCTGATGGCGATCTCTTCGTCGACGCTGAGCAGGCCTGCCAGCAAGGCGTTCTGGTGACCGAAGTTTCGTGACAGCTTGATACCGCAGATGCCGTCGCTGGCGGCGGCCGTCTGCTCGATCACGTCCCAGGTCGCATCCGTGCTGCCGTCATCGATCAGGTAGATCCGACTGTGCGGGGCGATCCGGTGGGTCTCGCGCAACCCTTCCAGCGTGCCGAGTAGCCGTTGACAGGTAACGGGCAGCACCGCCTGCTCATTGAAGCAGGGGACGATGATCGCCAGTGACGGTGCGCTCCTGGTGTCTGTATCAGACGTGTTCATGCGCAGACAGGGTGCCGCCAGTCGGCGCAGTTCGCGATCGAGCCGATTGCTGTCACGAGCGACATGGCGTCGACCGACTCGGGCATTGTCAGATGCCCTTCGAACAGGATTACACCGCCAACACAAGAGAGTGCGCGAGACGGTGCCGCAAC
>JASJCU010000015.1 GCA_030065815.1 Gammaproteobacteria bacterium
AAGGCCTGCTCGCTGTCGATCGGTCCGACGCCGTTGCCGACGGCCGCGCCCTCTGCCTGCAGCCGGGTCTCGGCCGCCCGGAGCCGCGCATCGAGGTCCGGGTAACGGCGGTAGAGCCGCCGGATCTTCTGGTAGCGGCGCACGATATCGCTGCGCAGCGTGACCCGCAGCTCGCGCGACAACGGCACCCCTTGCACCTGGTCGAGCGCGTCGCTGATGCGGCCGATGCCCGCCGCGAGCCGCTGCACGCGCGTCCGCACCACGGCCTGGTGGGCCTGGTAGTGCTTGACCACGGCGGCCATCAACAGCGTCGCAGTCACCAGTCCCAGCACCGCGAGCCACACGCCCCATTCGTCCAACGTCGCCACCGATCTCCCCGTCGCCCAGGTCCCAGAGTCACCTCGATGGATGCAGCGGCGGCGGCGCGCAAAACCTGACCCCGGGCGCCGTTGCGGGCTGTCAGTCGCCTTTACACCGCGCCCGAACGGCGCGCCTTGTAAATCGGTAAATTATTGATTTAGTGATATTATTTTCCCAGGGCACGAAAAATGCGTAGACCCATGGACAGGGTCGAACCCGACAAGACGATGACGACGACAGAGCGACATACGATGCCTGGCGGCCTGCTGGCCGGCCTCGCCACCGCCGCACCTGCGCATGCCGCCGAGGTCGAAGGCGACCTCAGCGTCAATGCCGCGGCGCTGCTGGTCGTGCTCGGCATCTGGGCGCTGGCCATGGGCGTACGCAACCTGCGCGCGATGCGCTACAAGCCGCTGGTGCCGCAGCGTCGGCCACAGCAGGACGCACCCGAAGCGCTCGGCGACGTCGACTGAGGCATCGGCCACGCGCGCCACGCCGCGGCGCCTCCACCGCACCCGGCGGCGCATTCCCTCGACGCCGATCAACCGCTACCCTTGCTGTCACGACTGGGTTTGCCACTGCGAGACGCACCGCCACCGTGGAACTGCTCGTTTACGCCGTGCTCGGCCTCGGGGCCACCTGGATCCTGTACATCGGCTACATGAACGTGGCCACGCGTGCCGCGGAAGGCCGCTCGGCGGCACCGCTGAGCGCCGTGTTCCCGGAGATCGGCAAGGTCGGCAAGGCGCTGGTGTACTGCTACAGCCCAATGTGCGGCCCGTGCCGACCGATGTCGCGCGAGGTCGACAGCCTGATCGACGACGGCGCACCGGTGTACAAGCTGGACATCAGTGAACACCCGGAGACCAGCCGCGAGCTCGGCATCCGCGCGACGCCTACACTGGTGCTGGTCGAAAACGGCAGCATCGCGCGCATGGTCCTGGGCGTGAAGATGGCGGAATTCATGCGCGACCTGCTCGGCGACCAACGGACCGCGTCATGAACGGTGGCCTAAGCCGCACGCGGCGACGCGAGACGCGCGCATGATCCGTAGCGTGGCCCGCGCCCTGTGGCTGCTGCTCGGCTGGATCGAACTGATCCTGTCGACGCTGCTGCTGTACCTGCTGAGCTTCCTGCCGGCGACGCTGCGCGGTGACTGGTACCGCGGCCTGTTTCATTTCTGGAGCGGTACCTGGGTGCATGCACTCGGCGTCGACCTGAAACTGCACCATAAGAACACCCGCCCGCTACCGCCGCGCTACATCATGGTCGCCAACCACCCGTCGTCGTTCGAGGACGCCGGGATACCGTCGCTGTTCGACGTCGACAGCCTGGCCAAGGAGGAGGTCCGCGACTGGTTCCTGGTCGGTCGCATCGGCGCCGCCGCCGGCACGATCTTCGTCAAGCGCGAGTCACGCGACTCGCGTGCCGCGGCAGCCGATCAGATCCGTGCCCACCTGGCCGCCGGACGCAGCGTCGCGCTCTATCCGGAGGGCGGGATCAAGGGCCCGCGCCTGCAGCCGTCGTTCCGCTATGGGGCCTTCGCGATATCGCTGGAGACCGGAATCCCGATCGTGCCGGTGTATCTGCACTACGAGGCGCTGCACGATTTCCACTGGGGCCGGCACTCGCTGATCGACAACATGCGCAACATCATGACGGCGCGCAACAACCGCGCGAACTACTACCTGTTCGACGCGATCGACCCGACGCAGTTCGACGACAAGGTGAGCTACTGCGAACACGTGTACAGTCTCTATCTCGACTGGCAGCAACGTTACCTCGACTGATCCCGAACACACCGCCATGGCCTTTCCCGAACCGACCGCCGCCGAACAGGCCTTCTACGACGCGTTCCGCGCGCTCGACCTCAGCGCGATGCAGACGGTCTGGGCAGACTCAGCCGAGATCAGCTGCGTACATCCGGGCGGTCAGCTGCTGCGCGGAACCGGCGACGTCCTCGCGAGCTGGAGGGAGATCTTCGAGGACGCCAGCCCACCGCGCGTCGACTACCGCCTGGTGCAGGCCAGCCGCGATCAGCGCCTCGCGGTGCATACCGTCGAGGAACGTGTTCTCAGCGGCGGCGGGCGCCGCGCCGTCGTCGTCGCGACCAACGTCTACGTGCTGGGCGACGGCGGCTGGTCGATGCTCGCGCACCACGCGTCGCTGCCACTGGTCGAGAGGCCGCGGTCGCCGCAAGCCGAGCGCCCACTGCACTGAGCCGACAGGCGCAGCAGCGGCCGCCCGGTCGCTGCCGCCGCCGGGCGGCGCCGCGTCACGATTCCGCGCGACCGGCCGGCGCCTGCAGGGCTTCACGGGAACGCCGGTATCTGCGCGTCCTGTCCCTTGGCCCGGGCCTCGGGGTGATGGGCCGTGATCAGCTCACGGATCTCGCGTACGCGCCGCACCGGCACGTCGACCATCAGCAGTATCTCACCGCGATCGATCGCCGGTTGGAAACGCTTCAGCCGCGAGTTGGGGATGCTGATGGCGATCATGCCCGAGATCCACGAGCCGATCGCCGCGCACACGACAGCGAGCACGAGGATCCCGCCCATGCCGATGGCCTGGCCGATCTGCGGGAAGAACGACAGCGCGACGCCGGCGAACGCACCGGTGATCCCGCCGGCGACGAGCCCGAGCCCGATGCCGTGCAACAGGTCCGAGCGCTGCAGCAGGTTGGCGACGTGCAGCGAACCCAGGTTGACGCCGTCTTTGGCCAGGAAATGGATGTGCGGGTCGTCGATCTTGGCCAGCAGCAGTTCTTTCTCGATCGTCTCTGCCGACGTCACGTCGGGCAGCACGAAGTACAAGCGTCTGCGCATCTCTGACTCTCCTGTGCGTCGGCGATTGCCGGGGACGCATCCCCATCGCCGTCACGCCGAGTATAGAAAGCCCTACGCATACGGTAGGGCTTTATAAGTTTTTTTGAACTGGCGGCGGAAAAACCCGACCATAAAGGGGTTCCTGATTATCGGGCTTTATGCAGTAAGTGCTTCGTGCACGAGGAAACAGGCAATGAAGAAGTGGTTGTTGTTGGCTTTCCTTCTCGCCCTGATCACGCAGCGCGCGGCGACCGCCGACGTGCTGGTGCTGGTACATGGCTACCTCGGGACCGCGCACAGCTGGGCCGAGGCCGGCGTCATGGCGCGCCTCCACCAACGCGGCTATCGCCATGCCGGCAATCTCGGTTACGGCGCCGCCGGCGTGGTCGTGCAACCTGTCGCCAAGGCACCGCCGGACAAGCCGATGTACACGGTCAATCTGCCATCGCAGGCGCCGATAGTCGTCCAGGCCGACTGGCTGGCCGCCCAGCTGCGCGAGGTCGGCCGACGCCATCCCAAGGCGGCGATAGCGCTCGCCGCGCACTCGGCCGGCGGCGTCGCCGCGCGCATGGCGCTGGTCCGCCACGGCGCGCTCGGCGTCGACCACCTGATCACGATTGCGACCCCGCACTTCGGCACCGGGCGCGCCGTGCAGGCGCTCGACGCGACCAGCGGCGGCGGCCTGTTCGCGCCGATCAAGCGCTGGCTGGTGCGCCGCACGACCGGCGATGCGGTCTACGCGACGGTCGCGCAGAGTCGCGGCGTGCTCGTCGACCTGACCCCGCCGGCACCGGGCAACCTGCTGTTCTGGTTGAATCGGCAACCGCACCCACCGATCCGCTACACCAGCATCATGCGCATCGGCACCTTCTACATGCCGGGCGACCAGGTGGTCCCGCCGCTGAGCCAGGACCTAAATCGCGCGCCGGCGCTGGCCGGCCGGGTAAAGACCTACTCGATGGCCCAGGGGCACCTGTTGACGCCACGGGACGGCGACCTGATCGGCAACCTGCTGGCAGCGCGACCCGCCGCGGCGACGCCGTAGTCCGGCTGTCGGCGGGCGTCGGCCTGGTCTAGGCTTCGCCCATGCCCGCGGCATCAGGCCGGCCGCCGGCTGCGGACCTGTGGCCACGCAGACGACACACCGGCGCGGCGGCGTCGGTCGATGTCACGGCACCGGGCGTTTCTTTGCCGCGGTCGCGCGCCCCGATGCCTGCGCCGCGTTTGCAGTACCGGTCGCGGGTGGAGCCGTCGCTGCGCGCCTGCGGTGCGCCCGACGGCCGTGGCAAGAACGGCATGTCACGCCACGCCGGGTCGTGGCAGGCACGCGCCATGGGCAGCCGATCCGCGGTAATGTTGGCGCGGCGACTGCCGACAACAACCGCATGACGCGAGGAACGGCGAATGCAGGAATTCGATATCTACTTTCGCGGTGAGATCGTTCCGGATGCCGACCCGGCCACGGTGCGCCGCGAGGTCGCGAGGCTGTTCAAGGTCCAGGAAGACGCCGTCGACCGCCTGTTCGACGGCCAGCCGGTGCGGGTCAAGAAGGCGATCGACGTCGACACCGCGAGCCGTTACCGGGCGTTGTTCCGCGACGCCGGCGCGCTGCTGCAGATCGTGCCGAGCGGTGAACCGGCGCCGCCCGCGGTCACGCCGCCGGCGAGCGACGACGCCGGCATGAGCCTGGCCGAGCCCGGTGCAATCATCGACCACACGCCACCGCCACCGCCCGCCGAGATCGACACCAGCGCGCTGAGCGCGCTACCGCCGAACAGCGGCAGCCTCGAAGACTGCAAGGTCGACAAGGCGCCCCGCCCGATCCCCGACATCAGCCACCTGCAGATCGTCGACAGCTGACAGCCGCCGCTCACCTGGCCAGGGCGATACGCTGCAGCGCCTGCGGCGTCGTCAGCTCGGCGCGGAAGCGGCCGATCGCGTGGCGCACGTCGATGCGCAGCGGTACGTGGTCGCGGTCGCGGCTGAGCCACAGATAGGCGGGCCGGTGCGCGGTCTGCTCGCGGCCGCGTGCATCGGTCTCGCTGGCATCCAGGCGCAGCTTCCACGCCGGCACCGCGACACCGCCCAGGCGCAGCGTCGTCGACCGCTCGACACTGACCCGGTAGTGGATCCGGTCCTTGCCGTCGGTGACCGGCACGTCGAACGCCGCACCGTCTGCCAGCGCCTGACGGCGCAGGTGCTGCAACAGGCCGAGACGATCGAACAGGGGCTGCAGAACGGCGGGCGCTGCCGAGCCACCTTGCTGCAGCGTTTGTACGGCCTGGCGCGCCGCGGCGTCTGACATATCGTAGCGGCGCATGTCGCTGGCCGCGTCGCGAACGTACACGCGGTGCTTCTCGCGGCGCGTCTTTTCGTAGGCCTCGAAACCGCGCAGGTGTCCGGTCTGCGGATCCGACCATGAGCGGAAGCGATAGCGGATCGGGTACAGCGATTCGACGGTCGGGTAGTGCTCCGAGCTGGCGCGCAGGTCGATCTCGGCGGCCGGCGGCGCCGCGGCGCGCAGGGTCACGTCGGCGATCGGCATGTCGTTGCCGAGCGAGAACACGCCGCGGTACACGACCTGGAACACCAGATCCTGCGCTGCAGCGACTACCGGCGAAGCGGCCAACAGGCAGCACAATGCGGCGCATAGTAGCGGCCGGACGGTAGGGGTCTTCATCGGTGCGGACAGCGGTCTCTGGTGCGGTCGATCATCGGCGCGGTGTTAGGTCGTGCGGAGGCCGCATAGTTCCTTGGCATGTGCATTGCTTCACATTATACGCAAGACCGAATTTGGTGCTAATTCGCCAAAATATTGACGATTTCGGGACGGGAACGTGACGAACCCGGTGACAAGCGACAAATTATCGACACATCTCGGCGTCAAAGAACGAAATCTTGACGCCGCGGGTGGCGACCGGAAGGCCACGGGCACGCGCCAGGACACGGCGCTCGAGACCCCGGAGCGCGCGAACCAGGCCGACATCGGCGTGGCCAGCGAGCGACTCGCGCAGCAGCGCGCCGACATCGACAACGGCCGCATCCGGTCGGCACAGCAGGCGCGCGCCCAGCTCGCGCAGCTGCAGATCGACGTGGCGCGCGATCCGCGCGGCGTGCTCGGCGCGTTCGCCCGGCTGAGCCCCGAAGGCGTCACGGCAGCGATCGCCGAACCCAGCGGTTAGGCGCAACGATTCTCGGCACAGGCGAGATCTCAATCTCGCCATTCAACCCGGCCTCGCATGCGAAGCCGGGTTTTTCTTTTCTGCGCCGTCGGCAATTGCAATTCGCCGGTCGCGACAGGACACTTCGGCGATGCGTACGATCTACCTGACGCTCGGTTTCTTCATGTTGCTCGGTATCGGTGCCGCGTGCCGCACGCCACCGCTGGTCGCCGACGACTGCACCACCGATCCGCGTGGCGTCGAGTGCCGGGCTGCCGCGCCACAGGACCGTGACTGACGACACGCCGGTCACACTGCCGGCGGTGCATTTCGCCGAGCTGGCCGACGCCGGGCGCGCGAATCGCCGGCTGCTGGCCGCGTTCGAACGCGAGAAAGACGCCGACCACGTGCGTCGCACGCACCAGTTCCACGGCCGCTTCGAGAACACCTACATCGACGCCCGCTACCTGCCCGAACTGGCGCCGGTCACGGCACTGGCGCTGCGCACCGCGACCGCCATCCTGCACACGGCGGCGCTGCGCCACGGTTTCTGGTTCAACGAGATGCAACCCGGGCAATGCACGTCGCTGCACAGCCACGAGGAACTCGACGAGGCGCTGTCGGCCGTCTATTACGTCACGGCGCCGCGACACAGCGGCAGGCTGATCCTACATGATGACCCGGCGCAGATCGTCGTGACGCCGCGCGCCGGACTGCTGGTCGCGTTCCCACCCGACCTGCCGCACGAGGTCGAGGTCAACGAGGGCATGGCGACACGCCTGTCGGTCGCATTCAATTTCGGTCCGCGGACGACCGCCTGACGGTCGAGGTCTCGAGGCGCTCGGTCTCGGCGAGCACGATGCGCCGACCCTCGGTCGTGACGAAGACACGATCGCCGATGTCGCCGCGCGCGGCCTGGTATTCGGCGGAGCGGCCGCTGCTGGCGTCGACGACGCGAATGTAGATCACCTCGCTGCTGTCGCGCCAGTGATCGTAGAGCAGCAGCGCCGACGCCAGCAGCATCAGCGTCAGCGCGCCGATCGCCAGGCCCTTCAGCGGCCAGCGGCGTTGCGGCGCCGGGTTGATCAGGCGCGGCTCGGCGCCGCCGGTCGTTGACCGCGGACGACGCGTGCGCCAGATCAACGCAACCACAAGGATGACGCCGATTGTGAACAGAACTTTTCCGATCATGCGGCCATCTTACCCCGTAACCGCGGCCAGCCCCGGCACGCCGTTTTCGTTATCATGACAGCCATGTCCCGGACCGGTAGCTGAGTTGATGAAACACACCTTGGCAGCAGCGCTGTTGCTCGCCGCAGCAGGCCTGCCGGCGACGGCGAGTGCGCAGGATATCGCGGTAAAGATCACCCCACAGCTCGACGGCGTCGACGTCGTGCACGACGGCCGGCCACTGCGCATCCAGCGCAACCAGGACCAGGACAACACCATCCACCCTGCGTTCGCAAAGACCTCGCGACGCTGCCCACCGTTCTGTGTGCAGCCGGCGCGCATGCCCGACGGCGTCGCGACAATCGGCGAGATCGAGATGCTCGACTACCTGCAGCGCGCAGCCGCCGGCGACCGCTCGATACTGGTCATCGACTCGCGCGGCCCCGACTGGCTCGAGCGCGGCACGATCCCGGGTTCGGTCAACCTGCACTACAAGCAGCTCAGCCGCAAGGCGGCGTCGGAGAGCGACATCGCCAAGATTCTGATCGACCGCTTCGACGTCGAGCGGTCGGACGAGCTCTGGGACTTCCGCTTCGCGAAGACCCTGGTGCTGTTCTGTAATGGACCCTGGTGCGGACAGTCGCCGACCAACATCAAGGCCCTGCTGCGACTCGGCTATCCGCCGTCCAAGCTGAAGTGGTACCGCGGCGGTATGCAGTCGTGGGAGGCCGTCGGCCTGACCACCGTCGTCCCCAACGAGGAGGCCCGCTGAGCGCAATGCGCACGATGCCCCGATTCACGACCCTGCTGCTCGCCGCCGTCGTCGCCGTGCTGGCCGGATGCAGCGAGCCCGACCGGCCCTCGGTCACGCTGTACCTCGCCGTGCAGCGCGGCGACCTCGACCAGCTCGAGCGCCACATCTACTGGCAGACCGACATCAATGCGATGCTGCCGAACGGCCAGTACCCGCTGCAGGTCGCCGCGCGCAAGGGTCGCATCATCATGGTCAAGACGCTGCTCAAGCACGGCGCCGAGATCGACCGCCGCAACGCCGACGGCGACAGTGCGCTCGACCTGGCGATTCTCGCCGGTCGCACGCAGATCGCCGAGATCCTGATCGCCAACGGCGCCGAACTGGATGCCTCGGCGCTGCTGATCAAGGCCGCCGAGACCGGGGTCACCGATCGCGACACGGTGCGTTTCCTGCTCGAACGCGGCGCCGATACCGAGCAGCGCAGCACCAGCGGCGACACGCCGCTGCTGATCGCGATCAGCCAGGACAACCACCGTCTGGCGACCCACCTGGTCAATGCCGGCGCCGACGTCGACGCCAAGACGGCCGACGGCGAATCGGCGCTGACCCGCGCGCGCGGGCGCAACGCGACCGAACTGGTCAGCCTGCTCGAGCGCTTCGGCGCCCAGTAACCAGCCTTCACGTCCGGGGCGTCGACCGACTGCCGCGGATGACAGTGGTGGCGCGTTCTTGCTATCGTCGCGCGCCACCGGACCGGCGCGTCGCCGCAGCAGCGCCCGCACAACAACACGGAGCGACCCCATGGCCAGCACGCCTGATGAACTGACGATCAACTACAGCGAGGGCGGGATCGACATCGTCAAGGAACTCGACAAAGAGGTCCTCTCCAAAGGCGCATGGACGACGATCCTGTTCCGCTACCAGGATTGGGAGCCGCGCAAGGAGGCGTACAGCAAGGACAAGTACTCGATCCGCCGCTACCAGAAGCGCAACGGCGAATACCAGCAGAAGTCGAAGTTCAACATCTCGAGCCCGGACCAGGCGAAGCAGCTGATCGCCGCGCTGACCAAGTGGATCGACGATTGACGCGCGCCGCGTAGCCCGGCGCGCGGGCGCAGCCGCGGCGCGCCCACGCCGCGGGCCGCAAAGCCCCTGAACTAGTCGTCACGCGCCGCGATCAATGCCCGGGCCTGTGGAATCCACTCCTCGCGCTCTATCCGACCCTTGAAGCGCAGCTGGTCGTTGACCCAGGCCACGTTCTCCGGCGACCAGGACGCGATCTGTTCGAAACGGCGGATACCCAGGCCATCGAGGATGCCCGCGATCTTCGGGCCGATACCCCTGATCTGCTGCAGGTCGTCCGGCGCCACCGAGCCGTCATCGGCCGGCGGTGCCGCGACATCGTCGACAGCCCCGGCGTCGCCACCCATCGCCGCGGCGGCCTCGGCGGCGGCCGCGGAGACCTTGGCGATCGGCTGGCTGGCCGGCGCCGCGCCCGGCGACGCCCCGGTGGCCGGTGTCGCCGCCGCTGCGAGCTGTTCGCGACAGGCGTCGAGTTCGTCCTGCAACGCGGCCCGCGCCGCGCTGTCGCCCGCGTCGCCCGGCAGCATCCCACCCTCGAGTTCGGCAACCCGGTCGCCGAGCTTCTTGAGCTCGGCCTCGGCATGACCGCGGGCGTTGACCGCGGCGTCGACCTCCCCGCGCAGTTGACGGGCATCCGCCTCGGCGCTGTTGAGGCGCAGCTGCAGCGACGAGCGTGCGCTGTTCGCGGCCAGTCGTGTCAGGTACCAGCCGAGGATCAGGCCGAGCAGACCGGCGATCAGCAGCAGGATGAAGATTTGGGTGATCAGGTACGTCATTTCCCGCTCCGCGGTGTCACTGAATGGGCAATACGTCGAAGGTGATGCGACGATTTGCGGCCCGGCCCTCCGGCGTGGCATTGCTGGCGATCGGCTGGCTATCGCCATAGGCGATGATCTGCATTCGCCGTGGATCGATGCCGGCGAGGTAGAAGAAGCGCTCGACCGCCTCGGCGCGCGCCTGACTGAGGCGCAGGTTGAATTCGCGGTCGCCGCTGCCGTCGGTGTGGCCACCGATCACCAGGCGCGTCGCCGGGCATTGAAAGGCGACTGCCGCGAGATCGTTGAGGACCGGGTAACTCTCGATCATCGGCGACGCGCCGCCGCTCTCGAAGCGGATCGCGCTGACCGACGCCAGCCGCGCCATCGTGCGCTGGCAGCTGCCGGCATCCATCGGGTTGGAGAGGTCGCCGCCGAGCCTGACGATGCGCCGGGTATCGAAGCGCGCGTTGAGCGGGTCGTTGGCATCGAGCATCGAGGCCCGACGCACGACGGCATCGGCGTCGACGCTGCGCACGCCCCAGACGTCGGCGGCGATGCCGGCGACGTAATCCGGCGCGAAACGACGCGGCAGTTCGCCGCTGAGACGGACGTCGCGGCCGTCCGGCGCGATCTCCAGACCGCTGATTGCATGCGCCGCCAGCGCCTGCCCGACGCGCTCGGCGAGATCGTTCTCGATCGCGTCGTGGCGTGTCGCCACGGTGATCCAGGTGAGCAGCAACAGGCTCGCGATGCCGACCAGGATGGCCGTACTCCTCGACACGTCAGTCTCCCCCGTCAAGCGTCATTCGCATGTTTGTCGTTGTTGTCGCCCGGCGCACCCGCATGCGGCAGGCACCCGACTCGGCGTGTCGCTAATTTACCGCATTTCGCGACCGATGTTGCGGCTATTGTCGAACCTGCGCGGCGTGCCGCAGACCCGCCGGGACCGTCACAAACCGAGCTGCGCGGGCCAGTCGATCAGCGCGTCGACGACGGCGCGCTGCGCCGGCGTCAGCGACAGGTCGACAGCCAGGCGCGACAGCTGCCGACGGTAGTCGTCGAGCACGATGGACGCGCCGGCGCCGGGCTCGGTCAGGCGCCGGCGGCGGTACGCCTCCCAGCGCTGGCGCTCATCGCCGCCGAGCGAGTCCGGCCAGTTGCGCGCGCGGTAGCGAAACAGCAGTTCGCCGAGCTTGGGCGCGTCGAACGCCGGGTGCAGTTCGGCGAGCTCTGCCGGCGCGCTGCGTCTGACCTGCTCGCAACGGCGCCGATCGTCATCGCCGAGAAAGCCGCCATAGAGGTCGCGATCCGGATCCGCCTGCGGCGGGAACGCGTCGCGGTCGTCGAACACCGCGGCGACCTTGTCGGCCAGTCCGGTCGCGCCACGCAGCGCGTCGAGGTGACGCTGCTCGGCGTCCGCGTCCATCGCCCAGCGCTCGCGGGCCGCGTCGGTCAACGTGCCCAGCGGCACGATCACCGGGCTGCGGTTGACGTGCACGACCTTGAGCGGGATGCGTTCGACACCGTCGGGCAGGTCGGCCGTCGCGGTGTACAGGCGCGCGCGGATCTGGTCGGCCGACAGTGTCAGCAGCGGCGTCGGGTCGCTGCGCAGATCGTAGACGATCACACCGTTGCGGTTGACCGGGTGCATCGCCAGCGGCACGACCGCGGCGATGCAGCCGAGGCGCGCCGGATAGCGCGCCGACACGTGCAGCACCGGCCTGCCGGCACGCACATTCAGCTGCGCCGCGAGCTTGCGCTTGTCGCGGTTGTGGAGCGCGAAATCGAACAGCTTGGGCTGGCGCTCGCGGATCAGGCGCGCGATCGCGATCGTCGCACGCACGTCGACCAGCGCGTCGTGGGCGCCGCTGTGCTCGATGCCATTGGCCGCGGTCAGGTCCTCGAGGCGGAAACTGCTGACGCCCGGTTCGCGCTCCGGCCACTCGATGCCGTCGGGACGCAACGCACGGGTCAGGCGCACGACGTCGATCATGTCCCAGCGCGAGTTGCCGTTCTGCCACTCGCGCGCGTACGGATCGTAGAAGTTCCGGTACAGCCCGTAGCGCGTGATCTCGTCGTCGAAGCGCAGCGAGTTGTAGCCCAGGGCACAGGTCCCGGGACGCGCCAGCTCGTCGTGGATGAAGCGGAAGAAATCGGCCTCCGGCGCACCCTTGTCGCGGGCCAGCTGCGGCGTGATGCCGGTGACCAGGCAGGCCTCGGGCTGCGGCAGGAAATCGTCGGCCGGGCGCGCGTAGACGACCAGTGGCTCGCCGATCGGGTTGAAGTCGAGATCGGTGCGTTGGCCGGCGAACTGCGCCGCTCGATCGACCGCGGGCTGTGCCCCCCAGGTCTCGTAGTCGTGCCAGTAGAACGACGCTGCCGTCATGCCTTGGCCCAGGCGACGTCGTCGCGCAGGTAGACCGGCAGCGCCCGTTCGGCGTCGACGGCACGGCCCTCGGCGAACAACACGCCGCCGAGCCGGGCCACGGCAGCGGCGTGTACCATCGCGTCGGCGAGCGGCGGCTCGGCGGTCGGGCAGCGTGCGGCCAGCGCTGCCGCGTAGGTCTTCCAGCCACTGCCGGCGCCGCGCCAGCCGGCGCCGTCGGGCAGCGCGACGGCGTCGGCCGCGGCGACCGATTCGTCGCCGACCGGGCGCATGATGCCGCCGGCGTCGCTGCGAAACGCACCCCAGTACACCTCCCCCATGCGCGCGTCGAACGCGCTCAGCACCGCGCCGCTGCCGACACCGTCGAGACAGCCCTGGGCGAGCGCGTGCAGGCTCGACACCGGCACCACCGGCAGACCGCTGCCGAATGCCGCACCCTGGACCACCGACGCCGCGATACGCAGCCCGGTGAAGGCCCCGGGGCCGCGCGCGAAGGCCAGTGCATCGAGCGCCGTCAGCGCGAGGCCGGCGTCGGCCAGCAAGCCGTCCATCATCGGCAGGATCAGTTCGCTGTGGCGGCGCGGCGCCAGCGCGAAGCGCTCGGCGATCTCGCCGTCGATCGCCAGCGCCGCCGAGCACGCGTCCTCGGTGGTGTCGATCGCCAGCAGCTTCACGCCGGCCCCAGGCCGCGGGCCGCGGGCGTTGCAGCGCACGGCACGTTCAGGAACCGTCGGCCAGCAGCACGGTCGACCCCGTGGTCCGACGGCCCTCGAGGTCGCGGTGGGCCTGTGCGGTATCCGCCAGCGCATAGGTCTGGTTGATCTGGATGTGCAACAGCCCGTCGCTGATCGCGCCGAACAGTTTGGCGGCGCCGTCGTCGAGCAGCGCGCGGGTCGCGATGTGCGTCGCCAGCGTCGGCCGGGTCACGTACAGCGAGCCCTTCGGCGCGAGGATCGCCGGGCTGAAAGGTTCGACCGGGCCGGACGCGTTGCCGTAGCTGACCATGACGCCGAACGGCCGCAATGAATCCAGCGACGCCATGAAGGTCGCCTTGCCGACGGAATCGTAGGCCGCGGCGACGCCGGCGCCGCCGGTGATCTCGCGCACCCGCGCCGGGATGTCCTGGTCGCGGTAGAGGATCGTATGGTCGCAACCATTGGCCCGCGCGAGTTCGGCCTTCTCCGCCGAGCCGACGCAGCCGATCACGGTCGCGCCGAGGTGTTTCGCCCACTGGCACAGCAGTGAGCCGACGCCACCAGCCGCGGCATAGACCAGGATGCTGTCACCCGGCTGCACCGGGTAGGAGCGGAACAACAGGTATTGTGCCGTCAGGCCCTTGAGCATGACCGCGGCGGCCTGGCGGTCGCTGATCGTCTCCGGCAGCGCGAC
Source organism: Gammaproteobacteria bacterium (assembly GCA_030065815.1). GTDB lineage: Bacteria > Pseudomonadota > Gammaproteobacteria > Chromatiales > Chromatiaceae > Thiosocius. The sequence continues at coordinate 13,887 of JASJCU010000015.1, forward strand.
CAGCTTGTCGGCCGCGATCAGGCGCGCCTCGGCATAGCCGCCTTGGCACATCGGATAGGCGACACGGTCGCCGACGGCGAAACGCTCGACGCCCTCGCCGACCGCTTCCACCGTACCCGCCGCCTCCATGCCGAGCACCGCCGGCAGGTCGCCCGCCGGGTACAGGCCGTCGCGCTGGTAGACGTCGATGTAGTTGAGACCGCACGCAGTCTGGCGCAGCCGCACCTCGCCGGGACCCGGCTCGCCGACGTCGATCGCATCCCAGCGCAGTTGTTCGGCCCCGCCGTGGGCGTGAATCCGGATTGCGTGCGTCATGGTTGTCCCCCGCGAAGCAGACGCCGATTTTCGGTGCCCGCGACGGTGAGCACAAGCCGGAAACGCGTCGCCCGCACAATTGTCACGGGCATTGGCGGGCGTTTTGCGGCAACCTTGGAGGCCGATGACAGACATTGCCATCGACCGAACACCGCCCAACAAGCCAAGTCTGTGACGAGGACCCTTTCAACGATGGACGTCAAAGCCCTGTTCGATGCCGAGCCGACGTCGCCGCTGTACGTGGCGATCAACAAGGTGCTGGTGCGTAACGACCCCAACCTGCTGCGAATGATGAAAGAGGCGAGCAGCAAGATGTGCCTGGCCACCGCGCTGACCCCCGGATTTCGTGGTTTCGACCTGATGCGCCAGCGCGGCACCTGCCCGATGGGCATGCGCTGGGCGGCCAGCTCCGACATGTCGAACGAGCTGTCTCATATCTGGATCGACCAGTTCACGTACTGGGACACGATCGACGCGCACGAGAACTTCCACGAGACCTTCGAGGACGTCGTCGTCGACTCGTGCGCCAAGTGCGGCGGCATGCTGCTCGACGGCCCGGAGGAACCAGTCTACCGGATAGTCAAGAGCGACCTGCCGAAGCTGATCTCGAAGAACCAGATGATGAAGCTCGGCTTCGACAACAACGGCAACACCGACGGCTACGCGATGGACTCCGGCGAGACCGTGACCGTGCAGGCCGTGCACCACGTCAAACCGGGCAAGGAGGCGGAGTTCGAGGAGGGCGAGATCCAGACCATGGAGCTGCTCAAGGAGACCGCCGGTGTCATCGGCTACCAGATCCTCAAACGGGTCGGCCTGTCGACGCTGGGCAGCGGCCACGCGACGGTCGAGTCGATGATGGAGGACATGAAGGACAGCTCGGGCAGCAAGCTGCAGCGCGCAGCCGAGGTCTGGGAGGGCTACACGATACCCGCCGAGTACCTGACCATGGTCGAGTTCGAGGACCTGCAATCGGCCCAGGGCGGCATGCCGCACGTCAACGTCAAGCCCGAGATCCTGTTCGTACACGGCATGAAGGTGCTCAACAACTGCCTGACGATACCCACCGTGCGCATCTCCGACAGCATGTTCCGCGAACACAGCTACCGCGAGATCCTGCAGGGCAAGAAATGACGGGGCGCGCGCCGGTCGCGGCCGGCGCGCGGGCCGGCAGTGTCAGAACAGCTGGACGCTGCCGCTTTCGTCATGCGCCGGCTCGTCGATGTCGGCGAAATTCACGACCTGGTTGCGGCCACTGTCCTTGGCGAAGTACAGCGCCTGGTCGGCGCGGTCGATCAACGTGGTCGGCAGCACCCCGCTGCCGCACCCGACATAGCCGACACTGACGGTCACGCGACCGACGCCGGGGAAGTCGTAGCCCTCGACCAGCTTGCGAAAGCGCTCGAGCGCGATCCGTCCGGAATCGCCATCGGCACCGGACAGCAGCACGAGAAACTCCTCGCCGCCGAAGCGAAACAGGTCGTCTGTGTAGCGGAACGCGCGCTCCATCAGGTGGGCGAAATGGATCAGCACCTCGTCACCGTAGAGGTGTCCGAACGTGTCGTTGATCTTCTTGAAGCGATCGATGTCGAGCACCGCCAGCACCAGCTCGGTACCACCACCGGCGGTGCTGCGCTGCACGGCCAGTTCGAACAGCGACGCGAAGGTCTGCCGGTTGAGCAGGCCGGTCAGCGAGTCCCGCTCACGGCTGTCCATCAGCCTGATCAGGTTGCCGTAGACCTCGACAACCTGCATCAGCTTGGAGCGCACCCAGGGATCGATCGGGACATCGTCGAGCACGACCAGGCGCAGCGGACCGATGTCGCCGGACACCGGCACGACGACCTGGCCGACACCACGCCCTTCGCAATCCACCGCGCTCGGCCGCAGGCTGGCGATGAAGCCGGCAACGTCGTCGATGCACTCGCGCCGGTCGACGCGGTGACCGGTCTCGTCGAAGCGCCGCACGCTGACGTCCTCGGCAGCGATCTCGCCGCCACCCATCGCCATCGGCCGGTGACCGTAGACCTCGAGCACAGCGACGTCGACACCGGGGCACAGGGCACGCAGCGTGTGGGTCAGCGCGCGGGTCAGCGAGACGCCGTCGCGCTCGCGGCTCAGGCCGATCACCGCGCTGAGTTGTTCGAATCCGTCGTTGTTCATCGCCCCCCTCGACGCTTATCGGCGCCGATGCCGGGGCCTTGACCGGCGGGCGCGTGCGGTGGGCGGCGTGCATCATCGACGATGATCAATGAATGCAATCGAAACTATCATCTTTTCATGGGGCCGCGGGCCACTTATAAAGGTGCATTGGCAGTCTTCACGGGCGACACGGCATGCGCGTGCTGAACGAGATTCGTTTCGACAACCTGCGCGGCGACCTGTTCGGCGGCGTCACTGCGGCGATAATCGCGCTGCCGATGGCACTCGCATTCGGTGTCGCGTCCGGCGCCGGGCCGGCCGCCGGCCTGTACGGCGCCGTGCTGGTCGGCCTGTTCGCGGCACTGTTCGGCGGCACGCCGACGCTGATCTCCGAACCGACCGGGCCGATGACCGTGGTCATGACGGCGGTCATCGCCAACCTGATCGCCGCAAATCCGGAACAGGGCATGGCGATGGCGTTCACGGTCGTCATGATGGCCGGGGTGTTCCAGATCCTGTTCGGCGCGCTGAAGCTGGGCCACTACGTGACCATGATGCCGTACACGGTGATCTCCGGCTTCATGACCGGCATCGGCATCATCCTGATCGTGTTGCAGCTCGGCCCGTTTCTCGGTCACGCGACGCCGGCCGGCGGCGTCATCGGCTCGCTGCAGTCGCTGCCGGCACTGATCGCCGACATCCAACCGGCCGAGACCGCGCTCGCGGTGTTCACGTTCGGCCTGATCGTCGCGTTCCCGAAGCGCCTGCAACGCCTGCTGCCGCCGCAGCTGATCGCGTTGGTGGCCGGCTCGCTGGTGTCGGTATTCCTGTTCTCGGAGCTGGACATCCGCCGCATCGGCGAGATTCCGACCGGCCTGCCGGCGCTGCAGCTGCCAGTCTTCACCGCTGCCGAGTGGCAGCTGATGGTCGTCGACGCCGCGGTGCTGGCGATGCTCGGCAGCATCGATGCGCTGCTGACGTCGGTAATCGCGGAAAACCTGACGCGCAAGGAGCACAGTGCCAACAAGGAGCTGTTCGGCCAGGGCGTCGGCAACCTCGCGTCGGGCCTGTTCGGCGGTATTCCCGGCGCCGGCGCGACGATGGGCACCGTGGTCAATATCCAGACCGGTGGGCGCAGCGCGCTGTCCGGCCTGACCCGCGCACTGCTGCTGATGGTGGTTGTGCTGTGGGCCGCCGAGCTGACGGCCAATATCCCGCTCGCCGTGCTCGCCGGCATCGCGCTCAAGGTCGGCGTCGACATCATCGACTGGTCGTTCCTCAAGCGCGCCCACCGCGTGTCGCCGAAGGCGGCGCTGATCATGTACGGCGTCATCGCACTGACGGTGTTCGTCGACCTGATCACCGCGGTCGCGCTCGGCGTATTCATCGCCAACGTGCTGACCATCGAGCGCATGGTCAAGCTGCAGAGCGAGTCGGTGAAGGCCATCACCGGGCCGGGCGAGTGCGCCAAGCTGACCCAGGACGAGCAGACGCTGCTGGAACGCGCCCAGGGCCGGATCCTGGTGTTCCGGCTCGGTGGACCGCTGATCTTCGGCGTCGCCAAGGCGATATCGCGCCAGCACGCGGTGCTCGACGAGCACCAGGTCCTGGTCCTCGATTTCAGCGACGTCCCGGTGCTCGGCGTGTCGTCGTCGCTGGCGATCGAGCAGATCGTGCTCAACGACTTGCAGCAGAGCCGCCCGGTATTCATCGCCGGCGCCAAGGGCGAGGTGCGCAAGCGCCTCGCGACGCTCGGCGTGATCGATCGCCTGCCGGCGGAACAGGTCGTCGACAGCCGCCAGGAGGCATTGCAGGCCGCCAGCGACCTGCTCGACAGGGCGCCCGCGCAAGACGCCCCGACCGGGCCCGCAACGGCCTGAACGCGGCGCCGATGAGTCACCCAGCGACTACCCGCCGCCGAGCCCGCCAGGTCCGCGCCGCCACCGGCCAGGCGCAGCCGCCCCGCGCGAACACGGCCCGGCACGCCAGCGGTGTCGCGACGCCGTCGCGCAGGTCGATCACATCCCCTGTAGTGCGGCCACCCAGCTGCCTGGATGGCCGCCGGATCCGGTACAATGAACCACGGCAACACGGCAGTTTCGAGTTGCGTGGTCGTCGGTCGACGCCGACCGGGCACTGTCGCCGGATGGCTCGCGAGCCGGCCGTCCTCGGCGGACGTCTGTTTGGCGCGCGCCCGGCCCCGCGCACTGATGCGCCCGCCGGCGACTTCGCCTTTCCCCGTCGTGCGCCACGCCCGACCATGACGACGACCACTCCGCCACTCGCGCGACCTGTACCGCACCGACCGGGCGCGTTGCCGATGCGGTCCGAGCGCACTGCGCCGCACGGCGGCCGCGGGCACTGCGGCGAAAGCGGATGATCAAGCTCAGGACCTACGTCTACATCGACTCGCTGCAACCGCAGCTCGCCGCGTATATGGCGACGGTGTCGCAGGGCTTCCTGCCGGTGCCCGGCGATGCGTGCCTGTGGGTCGAGGTGTCACCGGGCATGGCGGTCCATCGCCTGACCGACATCGCGTTGAAGGCGACGCGCGTGCATCTCGCCCAACAGGTCGTCGAGCGCGCCTACGGCTCGATGGTCATCCACCAGCGCGACCAGAGCGACGTGCGCGAGGCCGGCCGGATCGTGCTGTCGAACATGAGTGCGTCGCTCGAAGACCGCCAGACCTGTCGCATCGCGTGGCAGGAGGTGATCCGCGGCATGACGCCCGACCACACCGTGTTGATCAACCGCCAGGACCGGCGCGGCTCGATGATCCTGCCCGGTCAGAGCATGTTCATCCTCGAGACCGAGCCCGCGGGCTACATCGTCTATGCCGCGAACCAGGCCGAGAAGGCCGCCAACATCACATTGATCGACGTCCGCGCGGTCGGCGCGTTCGGCCGCCTGATCCTGTCGGGCCGCGAAGGCGATGTCGACGAGGCCGCCGCCGCTGCCATCGCGGCGGCCGAGAACCCGTCGGGCACCTGACCGGGAGCCGCTGCCGTGCATCGCCGCGAACTCCTCAGCCTGCTCGATCGACACGTCACCCGGTTCATGGAAGAGGCCGCGTTCGTCGCCCGCGCACGGCGCTTCGTCGAGGATTATGCCGATTGCTTCGATCGCAAACTGCTGCCGGGACACGTGACCGGCTCGGCCTGGGTCGTGAATCCGGCGCGCGACCGCGTGCTTCTGTTACATCATCGCAAACACGACCAGTGGTTCCAGCCCGGCGGCCATGCCGACGGCGATGCCGACATCCTGCGGGTCGCACTGCGCGAGACATCCGAGGAAACGGGTCTCGATCCGTCACACGTCCGCCTCGTCGACGGCGGCGTGTTCGACGTCGACATCCATACGATACCGGCGAGCGTGCGTGGGCCGCAGCACAGCCACATCGACATCCGCTTCCTCGTCGAGATGGATGACGATATCGCGATACCGGGCAACGACGAGTCCCATCAGGTACTGTGGGTGCCGCTCAGCCAGGCCTCGCGTTTCAACAACAACCGCTCGACCTATCGCATGATCGAGAAGACGCGGCGTCTGCGCGCCGCCTGAGTGCGGCCCGACTGGCGCCGCAGGGCCGTCGCGCGACCTACGGCGCCTTCTTCTTCGGCGCGCGCCGCGACTTCTTCGTCGACTTCAGGTGCCTGCTCAGCTTCGGCCAGACGGTCTGCATGCGCGCCCGCATCTTCGGTTCGATCTCCAGCGCGAACTCGAGGAACGCCTGGGCGACCAGCGACAGCTCCTTGTTGCTCGGGTGCACGATGAACCACTGCCGCATGATCGGGAAGTCCTCGACATCGAGGATCGCAACCGGACCTTCCGGGCCTTCGAGGGTCAGCGTGTGCAGCGACAGCACCGACAGGCCGAGGCCGCCGACGATCGCGTGCTTGATCGCCTCGTTGCTGCCGAGTTCCATGCGCACGTTCGGTCGCAGGCCGAACTGCTCGAAGCGCTTGAGCGTCGCGTTGCGGATACCGGAACCGGGCTCGCGCAGGATGAACGGCTCTTCGACGATGCGCGACAGCGGGATGTTCTTCTTGCCGACCAGCGGATGGTCGCGCGGCGCCATCACGACCAGCGGGTTGGGCGCAAACGGAAACGACTTGACATCGACCTGATCCGACGGCGCCTGCCCCATGATGAACAGGTCGTCTTCGCTGGCGCGGATGCGTTCGATGATGCGGTCCCGGTTCGAGACCTTCAGCGCCACCTCGATGCCCGGGTAGAGCTGGCAGAACTCGCCCAGGATCTCCGGTGCGAAATACTTCGCCGTGGTCACGGCACCCAGCCGCAGCCGACCGCGCTTGATGCCCTTCAGGTCGGCCATCTTCATTTCGAGGTTGGCCAGGGTCTCGAAGATCCGGCGGCATGACTCGTAGAGCTCCAGGCCGGCCTCGGTCGGCCGCACGTTGCGCCCGATGTGTTCGAACAGCGGCAGGCCGACGGCATCGGCGAGCTTCTTGATCTGCATCGACACGGTGGGCTGGGTCAGGAACAGCTCTTCGGCTGCTCGCGTGAAGCTGCCGAGGCGAACGATCGCCTCGAACACCTGCAGCTGACGCAGGGTTGCATGCCGGATCAGGTGGTCCGGTATGGCCGTCGGGATGTTCTGACCTTTGTCGCGGAACGTGGGCATGTCGCGTCCTTATCTGCTGCCGCCGTGCACCCGGCCGACGCCCTGGGCCACCGTCAGCCGCCAGGCGTGCCCGCGCCGCGCCGCCGATCCGCAGCGGCCCGCCGAAGGCGCCCGGGCGACCCGTGCGGCGCCACTCAATCGGGCCAGATCCGACCCGCCGACTGGTAGGCGTCGCCCGGCGCAGCGCCGGTGGCTGCCGGCCTGTTGCGCGTCGCTGTCGCCGGCTTCGGCTTCCGCTTCGGCTTCGCCGGCGCACGCGGCTGCGGCTTGGCCGGCGGCGCGGCCGTTTCGGGCTGCGCCGTCGACGGCTGCGGCTTGGCCGGCGTCGACGCCGGTCGCGATGCACCCGCCTTGGTCTTGCGGATGGAGGCGACGAGCTTGTCGCCGGTCTTGTCCCTGGTGGTCATAAATTGACGACCTCCTCGATCAGTTGCTGGATTTCTTCGGCAGCGGCCTCACCGCGCTTGCCCTGGTCCAGTACCGTGCGCCCCTCGAGGACACTGCTGCGGTAGGCCATGCGCCGGCGGATCGCCGTCTGCGCCGCCGGCAGGCTCAGCTCGGCGAGCGCCTGGCGCATCAGCTGCGACAGCTTGGTGCGTGGTTCGAGCTGGTTGATCACGAGCATGGCCTGCAGCCCCGGATTGCGTTCACGGGCATCAGCGATCTTGTCTTCGATGTGGACGGTCGCCCAGATGTCGAGCGGCGATGGCTGGACCGGGATCAGCGCCAGGTCACTGATCGCCAGTGCCTCACCGGTCTGCGCGGCGTGCACCGACGGCGGGCAATCGACGACGACATAACGGTATTCGCCGCTGACCCGGTTCACGGCGTCGGCGACATCGTCGACGGCATCGGCGACGCTGACGGCGTCATCGCTGTCGGACAGGGTCCGCCACTGCAGCGACGAGCGCTGCGGATCGGCATCCAGGATCAGCGTGGGTGCCCGCGCAGCCAATGCGCTGGCCAGGTTGACGCACAACGTGGTCTTGCCGGCGCCGCCCTTGTTGCCAACCAGTGCGATGACGGGCATCGCGCAGGCTCAATCGGCGTCGGTCTTGGAGCGGACCTCGTCGAGCAGCTCGGCGAACCGGCGCTGCTTGGCCGCGAGTGCTTCGGCGCCCTCGTCGGCGTGAATCGTGACGTTCACATAGTCGCGGCCGAACCCCATGTCCGGATACAGGCCTTCACGCTCGGAGAGCTCGGCGGCGCTGTCGAGAAAATCCCGCAACTCGGTGTAGTTGGCGAACTCGTAGCGGCGCTCGAGCCGTACCGGTCGCGGTCTTTCCTGCCACTGCTGACTCATAATCTATCTCCGTCGTTGGCGGGACCCGTCGGTCGCCGTGCCTTGGCGCAGCCCGAACCGCCGACCCACTGCGTCACCCTCGAGCTGCTGGAGTTCCCGCATCCAGCGCGTCAGTTCCTGCGCATGCGCCTGCTCCTCGTCGAGCAGCGCCTCGAAGAACAGGCGATCGTCGTGGCTGCCGACACGTGCGCTGTGCTGCGCAGCGTCATGATAGAGCTGCACCAGCTCGAGCTCAAAGGCGTGGTCGTGCTCGAGCAGCGATGCCAGATCGTCGCCGATGCGTACCGGCCGCAGTTGCGAGGCACCCGGCGCCACGCCGAGCGCGAGCATGCGACCGATGATCCGCTCGGCATGCTGCATCTCTTCCTGCGATTCCTCGCGGAATCGCTTGGCCGGCTCGTCCAGCCCCCAGGTCGCGACGAGCCGCGCCTGGGTGCTGTAGAGCTGTACCGCAGAGAGTTCCATGCTGAGCGCACGACCCAGGTATCCGAGGATCCTGTGATCGCCACGGTTCGCCGGCATCTGACCGCCTTACTCGCTACCTGAATATCGTGTTCAGGCTGCGGCTTTCGAATCGCCGCCAGTCGGCAGGACCGGCTCCACCTCGCGGTGCGGACGCGCGATGATGTGCGCGGCAACCAGGCCGTCACCGACACGCTCGCAGGCGTCGGCGCCGGCGCGGACGGCCGCGTTGACGGCGCCGGTCTCACCGCGCACCAGCACGGTGACGTAACCGCCGCCGACGAACTCGCGACCGATCAGGCGGACTTCGGCCGCCTTGGTCATGGCGTCTGCCGCCTCGATTGCAGGCACCAGACCGCGGGTCTCGATCATACCCAGCGCAATACCGTAGTTTTCGTTTGCCATCGTTGATTCTCCGTTATCGAAGTAAGGGGTCAGTCATCAAGCAGCCGCGACCATTCGCGACCGCCACTCTCATTTGTTGCCGAGTACCGGCTCAACCTCACGGTGGGGACGCGCAATGATGTGCGCCGCCACCAGTCCGTCACCGACACGTTCACAGGCATCCGCGCCCGCACGCACGGCGGCGTTCACGGCACCGGTCTCGCCGCGCACCATCACCGTGACATAGCCGCCACCGACGAACTCGCGGCTGATCAGGTGGACCTCCGCTGCCTTGGTCATGGCATCCGCGGCTTCGATAGCCGGAACCAGTCCGCGCGTCTCGATCATACCCAGTGCGATGCCGTTGATATCAGTTGCCATGGTCGTGTCTCCCAGTGACTCAAATAGTGACTCGATTGTCAGTTAAACCTTCAGTTCTCACGCCGATGCGCTGGCAGCAGCGGGTTGCGGCGGGTCGTCTTGCGGGGGCCAATAATCGATGATCCCGCACACCGTGAGGTCGGTCAGGACCTCGAAACTCTCGGCCGCGTAGCGCGCCGCAGAACCGCTCGCGGTGAATACCCAGTTGCCCGGGTTGACGCCGACCGGATCGACGGCCACCTGCAGCTTGCCGCTCGCGTTTCTCAGCACCCGCAGGCTCGAATGCCGCAGCCCTTCGATGCGCTGCGTGCAGACCAGCGTGCCTTCGACCTGGAAGATCTCCATCAGCCCGCCCCGCCCGTCTGATCGCCCGGCCCACTCGCGGCGTCGCCAGCGGCTGTATCGCCGGCACTGTCTTCGGTCGGCGCTGTCGTATCGTCGCCGGCGCCTTCCGGCGGCCAGTGGTCGATGATGCCGACGATCGTCAGGTCGCTCGGGTAGCCCTTGCTGCCGGCCGCCTCGCGCGCCGCCGAGCTGCCGACGCAGATCACCCAGTCGCCCGGCTTCGCCCCGACGGCATCGACAGCGACAAGCTTCGCCGACCCGTCGATGACCACCTGCAGGTGCTTGTGCTCCATCAGCGCAATGCGGTTGGTCGCAACCAGTGGGCGCTCTACCTGGCAGATCTTCATCAGTGCGCCCCCGCGAATTCGTTGGCCATCACCGAGCAGTCGACGACCTCGATCGGCCCGCTGCCGGTGCAGTCCCTGACCACCTGCATCACGTGCAGCAGTCCACGTTCGAAGACCTTGGCGTAGCGTGCGGCCACCGCTGCGGCGACATGCCGGCAGCGCTCGACGGCGCGCTCGCGCGCGCCCGGCACCTGGCCGTGGTAATCGAAGCGGACCACGACCGGGATCGGCAGCCCGTGGGCGGCGTTGAGGCCGGAAAAAATCTTGATGCCGACGTCCATGTCCTTGGTCGCTTCTTCGACCGTGTTTAGGTACGCGAAATACATCAGGTTGCGCAGCTGGACCTCCTCGAAGCCGATGCCGGCACCGATGAAGCGTTCGGCGTGACCGATGTCGGCATAGTGCGAACCGTGGAACGTCCTGACATAGGCGATCTGCGACAGGTTGTTGTGCAGCAGCCGCGCGACGAAGCGCTGCATGCCGTCGGCGGCATCATCTACCGCAGCGGCGACGCTGCGCTCGATCGCGGCCTGCGCGTCGGCCGGCGCCAGGTTCGCCGTCTCGCCGAACAACCCCAGACTGTCGATGTGTGTGTCGAGGTCGATCCGGCCCTGGCCGTCCGGCATGTGCACACGGATCGAATCGGTGTCGGTGTCCATGCCGATCAGCAACAGGTCGATCGACGCGCCGCAGCAAAAGCTGTTCTCTATCGCCTCGCGGAATCCTTCGAGGCGCTTCAGGCCCTCGGATGCGGCCAACCGGGTATCCGAACCGTGCGCGGCGCAGCCCTGGTGCTCCGGGTCGACCGAACTGAAGTGGTAGACGACGACCTTGAGGTAGCGCGTCGGCGCATCGGCCAGGTTGGGACGGCCTTCGCGGTAGCGCAACATCTCGACCTCGACCCACTTCTGGATGCTGTCCTCGACGTCGAAGGTCGCACCGGCATAGGACTTGCGCCGCACATGGTCCTGCGGCAGGCGCAATACATAGCGGATCACGTGCGCCAGTCGGCCATCGGCGCACGGCGAGATGTCGAGGGTGTGGAATCCGCAGCCCTGCAGGAACGCCGCGAAGTCCTCGGCGCTGTCTGCGACCAGCGGGTCGTCGCTGAAGAACGCGTCGCAGTAGCGACGATAGGTCTCGAACACACACCACGCGAACAGCCGCTTCATGTCGAGCTGGCAGATCCACGCGTCGGCGAGGATCTCCGGCGGCAGTTCGAAGCCCAGTTCCTGCCTGGCCGTCTGCTGCGCCCGCTGCTCGAAGTCGGTCTCGTGCTGGTAGGCGGAGATCTGCTTGAGCACCGGCGTGATCCTGTCGAACGCCTGCTTGACGCCGTCCTCGTAGCGGAATAGGCGCTCGTTCTCGCGGCTGTCGACCAGCGGATGCACGCCGCCGGCGTGGCGCGCGGCGCGCGGCGGCGCCGACCCGACGCCGCCCGGGCGGCGCATCGGCGCACGACCGGCGTCGCGGTCGGGTCGTCGGGTGCGATTGGCGTTGGCGCGTTGCATGTCGTTCAGATCCGCCTATCGGTGAGCGCCTAGCCGCGCGCTCCGCCGCTGTAGGTGATCAGCGAGCCGGCCTCGGTGTTGCCGCTGCTGCCCGTGACCTTGCTGACCGGGTCGGGCATCGCGTCGTTGCGCGGCTCGAGCCTGCGGAATTCCATCGCGCTCATCGGCCCGCCGCGCTGCGTCGGGTTGCGCCGCGTCGCCGAGCTGCCCTCGGTGCCGGTGACATGATCGCCACGGTCCCAATCGTCGCCGGTGATGCGCGGTCCCGCGTCCATGCCCTCGCCGGTGATCCGCGACGCCACGCGGCCCTGGATCTCGGGGCGTACGTCAGGCACGGCCGGGGCCGCGTCGGCGGCCGCGCCGAAGCGCTTTTCCTCGGTGCCCGTCACCTTGCCGGCGGCCATGCCGAACGGCCCGGTGATGTGGCCCTGCTCGTAACGCGACCCGGTGACGGCCAGCGTCTGGCGCTGTCCTTCGGTCGCATGCGCCGGCGGCTCGACACTGAAGTCACCCCACGGCACATTGCCGAGCGGTTGCGGGAAGTCGGCGCTCCCGGGTTCCGCCGGCGTCGCTGCGCAGGCGTCCGCCACCTGGTCGGCACCGACGTAAGGCGTGCCGCTGACGGTCTCGCAGGCCCCCTTGTCGGCACCGGTCATCTTGCCACCGACCCCGGGCTGCAGACCGGTCATCGGCATGCCGGCCTGGCGTGGGCTGGGCCGCGTGCGCTGTTGCACCTCCTGCAGCTGCGGTGACTCGCAATACGCGGCGGCCTGATCGAGACCGGCGTACGGGGTGCCCGTGATCGCCTTGCAGGTGCCCGGCTCGTCGCCGGTGACGCGTTCCGAACGCCCGGTCATCGTGCCGGTCACGTCCTTGCCGCCCGAGGTGCTCGAGACCCCGACCTTCTGGTCCTGCGGGGCCGGCGTGGCGCTGCAGAAATCGTTGAACTGCTCGCGGCCGATGTAGTCGTCGCCGGTGACGTTGCGGCAGCTGCCGGCCTCGTCGCCGGTCATGCTCTGACGGCGACCGACCATGGTGCCGGTGACCGCGCCACCGCGCAGCGTCGCGCTGGCACCGACCTTGTGCGGCGCGTTGCCGATGTCACTGGGGCGGGTGTACTGGGTCCCGGTGGTCGCGCGGTCCGCTCCGGCCTCGTCACCGGTCACCTTGGCCGAGCGGCCGACGTTGCTGCCGGTCACGGCCTTGCCCTTCGTCGTCTCGACCCGTGTGACCTTGGCCGGGTTCGGCTCCGGCTTGGTGCCGCAGAAGGCCTGGGTCTGGTCCGGGCTGACGTAGTCGTTGCCGGTGATGCGCTTGCAGGTCCCGGGCTCGTCGCCGGTCACCTTGCCGCTGCGGCCGACCTCGTTGCCGGTCACGGTGTTGTCGCGGCCGGTGCGGCTGGTGCCCACCCGCAGCGGCGTTCGCGCCGGTTCGGTCTGGCAGAAGCTGCGAAACAGGTCGGCACCCAGGTACTCGGTGCCGGTGACCGCACGACAGGTGCTCGGCTCGTCGCCGGTGACCGACGGGCTGCGCCCGACCATCGTGCCGGTCACGGCCTGGCCGTGGCTGGTCTCGCTGACGCCGACCTTCCACGGCTGATCCTGGGCCGCGCCCTGCTCGCTGTCTTTCGGCCGCTGCCGGCGCTTGCCGCTGCAGTCGCCGCATTGCTGCGTGCTGCGCGACTTGCCGTTGCGGCTGCGCAGTTCGCGCAGTTCGCGCGCCAGCTCACGGCTGGTCAACCCGGGATTGGCGGCGCGTGCGGTCTGCGCGGCGCTGACGCCGCCGCCGTTGACGCCGGCCTTGCCGCGCGTCGACTGCGCCTGGCGCCTTGCCAGCGCGGCCGCCCGGGTCGGGTTGCTGTGCGCCGCGCTGCGCCGCGTGCCGGCCTTCGCCCGCGCGGCACGCACGCTGCGCTGCGGCGTACTCGGCGTTGCCTCGTCGTCGCGCTTGCGGCCCTTGCAGCCGCAACCGCAGTCGCCGTCCTCGTTGACCTCCGGGGCCGCGGCGGTGGCCATCGCGGCCGCCTTGCGCGCCTTCGGCCCGCCGGTCGTCGTGCGATCGGTGCTGGTGTCGGCGCGCTTGCCCTGCACCGACATCGCCTTGCGGCGGGCCAGCGCCACAGCGCGCGAACTGCCACCGGACTGGGTCGACGAGGCGACGTAACGGGCACGCGGCCGGGCCGGCGCGGCGGCCGCAACCGCCGCCGTGGCGGTCGGCTTGGTTTCCGTGTCGGCGCGGGTGCGCTCCGGGCTGTTGCCCGACGTCGCGCCCTTGCCGGCGGTCGACATGGCCTTGCGTCTCGCCAGCGCGAGCGCCCTGGTGCTTTGGCTCTGTGCCATCGTTTTCCCCGTTATTGTCGTCTCAACCCGTCAGGTGCCGGCGCGCGTGCGCCGCCGCCGGCGATCAGCCGCGGCCTTCGTAGACCACGAAGCACACACCCTGGCTCTGGGTGTAGTTGTCGTAGCCGATCAGGCGGACGTGATGATCCGGGTAGGTACGACGGCACGACTCCAGCTCGCCGATGATGTTGTTCATGTCCTTCTCGCCGAAGAACGGCAGCTTCCACATCGTCCAGTAGTGGTCCATCGAGCGGCTCGGGTGCTCGTGCTCGATGGCCGGGGTCAGACCCTGTGCGATCAGGTAGGCGATCTGGTCGTAGACCTCTTCCTGGCTCATCTTGGGCAGGAAACCGAAGGTCTCCAGCGTCTGTGCGGTCTGGTAGTCACCCGTTTGGGAACCGTTTGCCATTGCTTATTCCTCTCTAACCGTACTCAAGGGTTGGTCGACAGCTCGCCGTCGGCTCAGCCGACGTCCAGCTTGTCAACGGTCTCGAATTCGAACTTGATCTCTTTCCAGGTCTCCATCGCGATCGCCAGCTCCGGGCTGTTCTTCGCCGCCTCGGTCAGGATGTCGCGCGCCTCTTTCTCGATCTCGCGACCCTCGTTGCGGGCCTTGACCGATGCCTCGAGCGCGACCCGGTTGGCGGCGGCGCCAGCGGCGTTGCCCCACGGGTGACCCTGGGTACCACCGCCGAACTGCAGCATCGAGTCGTCGCCGAAGATCGTGACCAGCGCCGGCATGTGCCAGACGTGGATACCACCGGAAGCGACCGCGAACACGCCGGGCAGCGAGCCCCAGTCCTGGTCGAAGAACACACCGCGCGAGCGGTCTTCGGGAACGAACGATTCACGCAGCTGATCGACGAAGCCGAGCGTCGACTGACGGTCGCCCTCGAGCTTGCCGACGACCGTACCGGTGTGCAGGTGGTCGCCGCCCGACAGGCGCAGGCACTTGGCCAGCACGCGGAAATGGATGCCGTGCTTCGGATGGCGATCGATGACGGCGTGCATCGCGCGGTGGATATGCAGCAGCATGCCGTTCTCGCGGCACCAGTTGGCGAGACCGGTGTTGGCCGTGAAGCCACCGGTCAGGAAGTCGTGCATCATGATCGGCGAGCCGACTTCCTTGGCGAACTCGGCGCGCTTGTACATCTCTTCCGGCGTCGCAGCGGTGACGTTCAGGTAGTGGCCCTTGCGCTCACCGGTCTCCTGCTCGGCCTTCTGGATGGCCTCACCGACGAACTCGAAGCGGTCACGCCAGCGCATGAACGGCTGCGAGTTGACGTTCTCGTCGTCCTTGGTCATATCCAGGCCGCCGCGCAGACACTCGTAAACGGCGCGGCCGTAGTTCTTCGCCGACAGGCCGAGCTTCGGCTTGATCGTCGCGCCGAGCATCGGGCGACCGTACTTGGCCAGGCGGTCGCGCTCGACCTGGATACCGGCCGGCGGGCCGCCGCAGGTCTTGATGTAGGCGATCGGGAAGCGGATGTCTTCCAGGCGCAGATGCTTGAGCGCCTTGAAGCCGAACACGTTGCCGACCAGCGAGGTCAGCACGTTGACCACCGAACCTTCTTCGAACAGGTCGATGGGATAGGCGACGAAGGCGTAGAACGACTCCGGGTCGCCGGGCACGTCTTCGATGCGATAGGCGCGGCCCTTGTAGTATTCGAGATCGGTCAGCAGTTCTGACCACACGGTGCTCCACGTGCCGGTCGAGGATTCGGCAGCCACAGCGGCGGCGACCTCTTCCCGCGGCACCTCCGGTTGCCCCGTGACCTTGAAGCACGCGAGCAAGTCGGTATCGAGCGGCACATAGTCCGGAGTCCAGTACATGTCGCGGTATTCTTTTACGCCCGCGTCATACGCTTTAGATGCCATGGTCAACTCCTGTTCGGTTGCTGGATCGGCAGTGATGCATTGGTTGGCTAACTGAGTGACGGAAGCATAGGTAGCCCCACCCGTTCTCTACAAATCAATCCTGTCTCTTGTATAGATCAACTATTATCTATGTATAGTGCGGCCGCCCCGGACGCTCGTCAAGCCCCGCGCGGCGCGCATTCGCCCGGCGCTCGGCGGCTGCCCGATGCGACCGCCGACGGGGCCGGTGGGCGCGTGCCGGATCCCTCCGGAAGGGCCCGGCGCAGCGGCGCTGCGGGTCACGCGACGACCGGCCGACGGCGCGGCGACGCCATGCTTGCCGGACCGGCGCGCAGGCACGATCGCCGGCCGGTCATTGGCGGAACTTGACCAGCCGCGTCACCTGGATGTCGGAAATGAACACGACGCCGGAGTGCTCGTTGTAGAACGGCGCAAAGCCTTGCAGGATTGGTTCTACGAGTTCTTCGGGGACCGCCGCAATGATCATTATCAATACGTCGTCCTCGTTGAACATCAGGTGCCCTTCGTGGAACCCGTGGCTGCCCTTGCCCGAGAGATTGTTGACAATCGTGTAGCCCTTGACGCCGGCCCGGTCGAGCAGGTCCGTGGCAAAGGTCCGGTGTTCACCGCCGAGAACGATCTCGAGTTTTTTCAACGGGTTGAGGTTCAGGTCTTTCATATCGCACCGATTCGTTTCAGTTCTTCGTCAGCACCGAAGCCGGCCTTGGACTGACTGTGCCATTCGCCGGCGGCAAAAATGTGTACCAGGGAGGTCTCCGGATCCAGCACGATCATGCGGATCCAGCCGTTGCGAACCAGGCGCTTGACGGCGACGACACCCTCCACGGCCCGGCGCGCGTGCTCGAACGGCGCCTCGATCAGCGTGATCAGCCGCATCGGCTGGTGGAACGGTTCGCCCTTGTTGAGCACGGTCTGGGCCGGCAGGCCGGTGCGCAGATCACCGAGATTGCCGGTCATGACGCCGAAGCGACCGGCGACATTGTGATAGACCTTGCTGCCGCTGCCGAAACGCTCGTTGTCGGTCGTCGAGAAGTAGTGCTCCATGTTGATCCACTGACCGACGACCAGCGGGCCGGTCAGGATGTTGTCCAACAGGCGCAGCTTGCTGTCGACGCGGTAGTCGTACGAGTGCAGGAAGGCACGGCCGTCGAGCGCGAACTGCTCGGTCAGCGCACGCCGCCCGATGACGAAGTAGGCATTGCGCGACAGGCCCCATTCCGGTCGCACCTGCGACCAGTCCATCGCGTTGCGCCGGGCGCCGAAGTACGCTGCGGCGGCATCCAGCGGTTGCTGGTCGATCGTCAGCGTCGGCACGCGCTCCTGCGCACACAGGCGCGCGGCGGCGATCAGGCCGGTCTTCAGCCTGTCGAGGTAGACCAGGTGCGACGGCGGCAACAGCTCGAGGTCGACCAGCGTGATGTCGTCGGTGGTCGTGTCGTGCAGCGCCGGTACGAACCAGACATCGTCGGCAATCGCGATGCCCTGCGTGGCCAGGCGCCGCCGCACCTGCGGCTTGTTCGCCATCTGCGCGAGCACGCGGGCACTGACCAGCCCGTGGTTGCCACCGCAGGCGCCGCAGTCCAGCGCCGACTCGAACGGGTTGTTCTCCGACGTGCTGCCGTGACCGACCAGCAGCACGAAGCGCGAGAAGTCGCCGGTCAGGCCGATCGACTGCAGGGCCTGGCTGACGAAGCGCGTCTGCTCGTCGAGCGAGAAGCCGATCCGCCCGAGACGTTCGAGCTGCAGCTGCGCGAACGCGGGGTTGATCCGGTACTCGGTGCGCAGGCGTTCGACAAAGGCCTGTTCGGCCTTGCGGTCGAGGCCGGGGAGCAACTGCGACGCGGCGTTGTCCGGCTGGTGACCCATCGCCGCTTCGCGCAACGCGCGCACCATGTCGTCGGTAACGTGTTCCGGCGCGAGCTTGAACTCGTGTTCGATGGCCTTCGCGATCACCGCACGCTGCACCGCGCGGACGACGGAATCGGCCTGCTCGCGACTGAGCTTGTCGAGCAGCAGGTGGGTCGACGGTTTGCCCTGGCGCAGCTGCCTGCGCCAGCGATTGTAGCTGCGCGGCGCCAGCGTCTTGCCGATCATGTCGAAACCGAACAGCAGGCCGATGGCCTCGACGGTCACGAACGGTGTCAGCACCGATTCCTTGAGTTCGTGCGTGACCTTCTCCAGCGCCGTCAGCGCCTCGCCGGTCGGCACCGACGCGGTCATCTCGAGGACCAGGTTCTTCGGCGTCAGCAGCACCGGACAGAGGTGGGTCTCGCTGCCCTTGCCGAGCTCGATGAAGCTGACCGGCACGCCGAAGAATCCGGCGATGCCGTAGGTCTGGTAGTCGCCGACGCCCTCGAGGTGCCGGCGGATACGCTCGGAGCGGGTGTCGATACAGAACAACGCCTGCACGAACGGCCGCTTGTCGCGCGCCTGCACCGGCGCGAGGCTGACATTCTCGAGCAGCCGGGTGATCGCGGCCGCCTCCATCGCACGCAGCCACAACATGCCCTCGTGGCGCTCGAACGCGTCCAGCGTGTCGAGCAGATCATCCAGTTGCGCGGGTGACAAGGCGCGCAGTGCCGCCGTGTCGCCGGTCAGCTGTCGCAGGCGCTGCACCTGGCGGCTGGCCTGATCGGCGACCTTGGCCGGCAGGTAGGCATCGAACACGCCGCGGATAGCGCTGTCGCGGCCGCGCGCCAGGGCCTGCTCGATGCGCCGCGCCATCGCCGGCAGCACGCCGCCGCTGTACAGCTCGTGGCGCAGGAACATCTCCCCGGTGCGGGTCTCGATCTGCGCCGACAACGCCGGCACGGAGCGCGGCAGGTCCTTCGGCCCACGCTCGCTGAGCAGCGCGAGCGCCAATGTCAGGCGTACCGCGAGGTAGTCGACGAGGTCGGCCGGATACAGGCGGCCCCAGGCGTACTGCGGCGCGCTCGCCCGCCAGCGGACGAAGCCCGCCCAACCATGCAGCCGCGCCAGTTCGCGCGTGAAATAGGCGACCCACTGCGCCTCCGGGATCTGCAGCACCTCGAGCACGTGTACGATCACGGCCTCCGGGCAGTCGTCGTTGGACAGCAGCCGCTTGACGTGCAGTCCGCGCAGGCTCAGGCGCGCATCGCGCCGGGCGAGTGCGCGCCAGGCATTGAAGAAGCCCTGTTCGCGGCCCGGCATACCCCAGACGGACTGTCCCTCGTCGAAGAAATCCAGGCAGCTCTTGATGACGAGCTCGTCGAGTTCCTGGCCGATCTTGGTGCCGTAGAGGCTGTCGGCGGCCTCGTACAGCGGACGGCCATGCGACAGCTCGGCATGCAGGCGACCGGCAACGCGCGGCATGGCGTCGGCGGCGTCCGGGCGCTCGCCGTGCAGCGCCGCGTGCACGGCATCGCCGCGCGCCAGACCGCCACCGGGTACGCCATCAGCGGCATCGGCCGGGGCCGTGAGCAGCGCCATCAGGCGGGCCTGCAGATCGATCCCCGGCGCGCCCGGCCGGTCGGCGAGGAAACGCGCGACGCCGGCGGCCAGCGTGTCGACGTCGACGCTGCCGTCGCGCAGGTAGTCCTGGTAGACGCGGCGGGTCAGGAAAGTACGCGCGCGGAACAGGCGCTGGCCGGCCTCCACCGCGTCGGCGAACGGCAGGTCCTCGAGGCCGTGCAGCGGGTTGTGGTGAATGAACGAGCGCATCGGCCAGAAGTACGGGATCGGCTCGCCGGCGGTGTAGACCATCGCGCGGATGCGCAGTTTTTCGCCGAGCGAGATGCTCACAGCTGCCACCCGATCGATACGACACCGGCAACGACCAATGCGCCGAGCAGTGCGGAATAGGACCAGGTCGCGGCGCGGCCCAGATCGCCGCCGCCATGCGCGTCGGCCGTGCCGACGATGAGCCCCTGCAGCAGGCGTGCACCGGCCCAGGTCCACAGCAGCCAGACCAGCAGCATGCCGACAGCGGTCGCCGGGCTGCCCGGGACGATCGCGATCGTCATGCCGAGCATCGACGCGAACGCCGGGAACAGCGGCGTCGCGACCACGGCCAGCACGACCAGCACCAGGATCGCCGAGAAGCGCGGCAGCGACTGCGCCAGTCCGCCGTAGACTCCCGTGTAGGCCGCGCCAAAGCGCCGCTCGAGACAGGCGCCGAGCTGCGCCAGCAGCAGCAGCGGCAGGCTGAAACCGAGCGCATACAGCGCGACGACGGCGTGATCCCGTCCGGCCCACAGCGCAATCCACAGCAGCGCCCACGACGACGTCGCGATGAAACCAGACCAGCCGCCGAGGTCGCGCATCGCCAGCGCGCGCAGCGCGTACAGCGCCGCCGTCAGCGTCGCCCACGGCAGGACGAGATCGGGCAGCGGCTGCGACGTCGTCGCGAGCAGCGCCAGGCCGACCTGGGGCCAGACCAGTAGCAGCAGGCCGCGCAGCCAGACATGGGTAACGCGCGCAAGCAGCGCGTTGAACAGCATGCTCAACGGGAACAACGGCAGGAACAGCGCGGCGAGCAACCAGATCAGCGGCGTCATGTCAGACCCACCGCAACCAGACGTTCAGGCGCGTCGCCGTCGCCGTCACGATGTTGGAGAGGCGGCCGTAGATCTCGTTGAAATAGAACTCGCGCGAGACCAGCGCGTAGAAGTGCTCCCAGATGCGCCGTGGGTAGGCATCCCGGCTCAGGCCGTAGCGCTCGGCGTAGTAGGTGACGAACCAGCCGAATACGACGATCACGGTCAGTAGCACGACCAGCACGTCGAACCAGAACAGGTCGATGCCGGCAGCCGCGTAGATCTTCTGGCCGAACGTCGGGTCCGGGTACAGGAACCCGTCCAGGGCGTGGCTGATCAGCGTATAGCCGACGACGACGATGATGAACGAGAACACGACCAGCGACACCAGGCGCAGCAGGTTGTCGCTGCGCAGGCGGTAGGTCGCGAAGATAAGCTGTGCGCCAGTGACCCAGCCGAAGAACAACAGCACGATGGCGCCCTGTTTCTGAAAGTAGTCCTGAGCAACGATCCAGTGCGCGAGCGCCAGCACCAGGACCGGGACGATCAATGTCATCGCGGCCATGACCAGCAACGGTTGCTGGCGCCGGACCGGTTTGCGCTCGACGATGAAGGTGTACAGGTCGTCCTTGGGCACGCCGTCGTTGTGGCGGGCCTCGTTGATGACGCCACCTGCGCCGAGGAACAGGGTGCCCTTGAACAGGCCGTGGGCGATCAGGTGATAGACGGCCAGCGAGAACGCACCGACGCCGCACTCCATGATCATGAAGCCCATCTGGCCCATCGTCGAGTAGCCGAGCGACTTCTTGATGTCGTTCTGCGACAGCATCAGCACCGAGCCGATCACCGCGGTCACGAGGCCGACCAGGAATATCCAGTGCAGCACGTCGCCGGTATTCGCATACAGCGGCGCGAAGCGGTTGATCAGGAAACCGCCGGCGTTGACGATACCCGCGTGCATCAGTGCCGAGACCGGCGTCGGCCCGTCCATCGTGTATGGCAGCCAGGTGTGCAGGATGAACTGCGCCGAACGTGCGAACGCCGCGAACGCGATCAGTCCGCCGACCACCTCGAGCAACGGCAGGCCCAGGACCTCGTGGGCATGCGGGTCGACGGTGAGTTGCGCGAAGATCTCCGCCAGTGACCAGGTGCCGTAGGCGTCGAACAGCAGCACCGCGGCCAGCAGCAGCGGCAGGTCACCGATGCGGTACGTGAACAGCGTCCAGAACGCGTAGCGGTAAGCCGAATGGCTGCGCGTATCCTGCCCGAGCAGGAAGTACAGCAACACGCCGATCAGGTGCCAGACGACGACCAACGTGATCAGGTCGCCGGCGCTCACCATGACCAGCAGCGCCGCGGTCATCAGGTCGAGCAGCACGAAGAAGCGTGCATACCCCGACTCCTCGGCCATGTAGCGCACCGAGTAGACGTGCACGACCAGGCTGATGCCGGCAATCACGAACGCCATCAGCGTGCTCAGCGGGTCGAACAGCAGGATGCCCCACGACCCGGCCAGCGCCACCGCATCGGTCGCATGCCCGACCAGTGCGGCAGCGAGCAGGCCGACGCTGAGTACGAAGGTGGCGATCGCGGCGGCGACGCTGATGTCCGCGACCCGCCGCCCGAGGCGTGCCGCCAGGACGTGCGTCAGCAGCGCCGACAGCAGCGGCAGTGCGACCAGCAGCGTGACCAGCCAGGCCGGCGCCACGGCCTACCCGCGCCCCCGGGCCGCGACACCCGTTCGGGACGGAGCGCGACGCCGGCCCGGTACCGCGCCCGCTGCGGGGCTGTGCGGAGGCAGAGTTCTGTTCATGCGTTCCGTCGATGACGCGGCGCGGATTACACCGGTGCAGAGTCTAAGCGGCGGTCAGCCCAGAAAGGATCGATAATTCAAATCCAAACGATTGATAATCGACTATGTGTACGCGACCCCGGCGGCCGCGCTGGCGACCAGCGCGCGGCGGCACGCCACCTACAGCAGGCCCTCGATCAGCGCCTCGACCTCGGGGTGGTCGAACTCGCGCCCCCCGATCGCGCGGAAGCGGATATTGCCGGCCGTATCGAGCAGATAGGTGGTCGGCAGGCCCATGACCCCGAGCTGCTCCGCGACCCGGCTCTCGCGATCGAACAACATCGGGAACGTCAGATCGACGTCGAGTCGCCCGGTGAACTCGAACACCAGGTCCGGGTCCTCGAACTGGTTGACCGCGACGACGACGAGGCCGCGCTCCCGGTACTTGTCATACAAGCGCTGCAGCGACGGCATCTCGCGCACGCACGGCGGGCACCAGGTCGCCCAAAAGTTGAGCATGACGACCCTGCCGCGAAAGTCGCTGAGCCTGTGCACCGCATCATCGATGTCGCGCAGCTCGAAGTCTCTCACCGGCTGCGGCGGCGTCACCGGCGTCATCTCGTGCCCCAGCTCCGCTGCGCCGATCGCGGCCGGCGCCAGCAGCAGCCACAGCAGCGCGGCGCCCAGCGCCTCATTCAGGTGCCGGCGCACACTCGAGATCCGGCAACAGTTGCTCATAACGCTGTCCCTCAACATTCCACACCACCTTGAGTCCGAGCCGGCTGCCATGCGGCTCCGGCATCGTCGTGAATCCCTGGATCCAGTCGCCAACGCCGAAGGTCGGCGCGTCGGCCAGCATCGTCCAGCTGAAGCGGACCCCCATCGCATGCCATTCGCGCAACCACTCGCTCTTGGTCTTGATCGGGTGTTCGACGCCGTCGGCGTCGACATAGCGCCACTCGGCGACGCGGTACGCGATCGGCCCGGTCGACGTGTTGCGCACGATCGTCCCGAATACGCAGCCCGTCGCCACGGCCTCGATGACGCTGTCCGGCAGGCCGCGCCGTGCATAGCTGGCCCGGACGAAGTCCGGCGGCACCTGCAGCAGCTCGATCGCGAAGCCGTGGCCGGCGAACCGCCAGCTGCGCAGGCCGGTCGCGGCATCGGTCGACGTCGCAA
>JASJCU010000123.1 GCA_030065815.1 Gammaproteobacteria bacterium
TGTCGCGCAGTACCTGCGGACGTTCTGGTGCGTAGCGGAAGCCGACGTGGTCGAAACGTACCGCGCCCTTGAGCTCGGGCAGGGTCGCGCGACCCGGGTTGTAGCCTGGCTCGGCCGGCGTATTCAGGATGTCGCCGAGGCGACGCACCGAGATGCCCGCCTGCTGGAAGTCCTGCCACAGCTGGACCAGGCGCAGGATCGGCCCGCTGACCCGGCCGGCGATCATGTTGAACGCGATCAGCTGGCCGACCGACAGCTCGCCTCGCATGACCAGCGTCGCACCGATCCACAGGATCAGCACGACCGTGACCTTGTTGATGAAACCGGCGCTCTGGCTGGCGATGTTGCCGAGGTGGGTCGCGCGGAAGCTGGCGCCGACGTAGCCGGCGAGCTGCTCTTCCCAGCGGCGCTGCATCTGCGGCTCGACCGCCATCGATTTCAGGGTCTGGATGCCGGTCACCGACTCGACCAGGAAGGCCTGGTTCTCGGCGCCGCGGTTGAACTTCTCGTCGAGGCGGCGGCGCAGGATCGGCGTGACCCACGCCGACAGCGCGACGTAGAACGGCAGCGCACCGGCGACCACGGCGAACAGCACCGGGCTGTACAGGTACAGCACGACGAAGAACACCAGCGTGAACAACAGGTCGATGACCAGCGTCAGCGCCGAGCCGGTCAGGAACTGGCGGATGCTCTCCAGTTCGCGGACGCGCGCGACCGAGTCGCCGACCCGGCGCGCCTCGAAGTAGGCCAGCGGCAGCCGCAGCAGATGGCCGAACAGCTTGGCGCCGAGCAGCACGTCGACCCGATTGGTCGTGTGCGACAGCACGTAGGTGCGCAGCCCGCCGAGCACGACCTCGAACAGCGAGATCGCGAGCAGGCCGATCGCGAGCACGTCGAGCGTCGTCAGGCCACGGTGCACCAGGACCTTGTCGATAATGACCTGGAAGAACAGCGGCGTGATCAGCGCGAACAGCTGCAGGAAGAACGACGCGACGAGCACCTCGCCGAACAGCCTGCGGTGACGGACGATCGCCGGGACGAACCAGCCGAAACCGAACCTGCCGCCGAGATTCTTCAGCGACGCACGTCGTGTGACCAGGATCAGCCGGCCCGACCACGCCTCCTCGAACAGTTCGTGTGGCAGCGTCAGCGGGCGCGCTTCGAGCGGGTCCTGGATCAGGACCTTGTCGTCACGCCAGCCGGCGACGATGAAGAAATGGCCGTCTGGGTGCTGGGCGATCGCCGGCAGCGGCGTGCGTTGCAGGCGTTGCCAATCGCTGTCGATCGAGCGCGTCTTCAGCCCGATACGCCGGCCCGCACGCACGATGTCGTCGCTGTCGAACGCGTTATCAGAAGTGCCGCGCGCATGGGCGAGCTGCTGCGGATCCGCGGCGATGTGATGCAGGCGCGCGAGTTGAACCAGGCAGATCAGGCCCGAGTCCTGGCCATGGCTTTCCGTGCTGTAGGGCATGCCCCGGTACCATCCGTGTACGTGAGGACAGCTGAATGCTAGCCGAACAGTCGGACCAACGCAAAGCCGCGGCAGCGCCGCCGGGCCGGGCGTCGTCGGTCAGGCATCTTCGTTGACCGGCCAGCCAGCGATGTCTCGCCGACAAACCCGCCGGGTGCACCTGACGCGGTGCGGACAGGGCCACGCACCATCCCGGCGACGCACGCGGCTGCGGTATCTCGCCCACGGTGTGTGCGGCCCCGAACGGCCGCAGGCATGCCGTCGGTCGATACGGCAATCGATGCCTCGGCACTGCCCGCATGCCCTGCCGCCTGCGGTAAGTGACAGACCCCGGGTCGCCGCGTGTGTGCTGTCTTTGCAGACCTTGGGATACGTCCACACCGTGCCAGCGAGTCGTGACCCGACGCAAAGCGTGGAAGATTGCCGACCGCGAAGACCGCCGATCGCCTACACTGTGAACAGTGAGTGTGCGACGCCGCAGGCGTCACCAGTTGCCTTTCGTGAAAGAACCCGATTCCCCCTCCGACGAAACCCAACGGCTCGAGACGCTGAGGTCGCTGGACATCCTGGACACGGCCTCCGAGGAACGCTTCGATCGCGTGACCCGCATGGCGAAACGCATGTTCGACGTGCCGATCGCGATCGTCAGCCTGGTCGATGAGAACCGCCAGTGGTTCAAGTCATGCCTGGGCCTCGACGTCAGCGAGACGTCGCGCAAGGTCTCGTTCTGCGGCCATGCGATCCTCGACGACGCCGTGTTCGTGATCGAGGACGCGACCGCCGACCCACGCTTCGCCGACAACCCCCTGGTCGTCGGCGAGCCGCAGATACGCTTCTACGCAGGCTGCCCGCTCAGCGTCATCAATGGTCACAAGCTCGGTACGCTGTGCATCATCGACCGCAAGCCGCGCCGCCTGTCCGATGAAGACATCGGCTTGCTGCGCGACCTCGCCGCGATGGTGGAACGCGAACTGGCCGCGCTGCAGATGGCGACGCTCGATGAGCTGACCGGCATCACCAACCGCCGCGGTTTCCTGATCCTCGCGAACTACAGCCTGCGCTTCAGTGCACGCAACAAGATCCCGGCGTCGTTGATCTTTCTCGACCTCGACGGCTTCAAGAACATCAACGATTCATTCGGCCATGCCGAGGGCGATCGTGCACTGCGCCTGTTCGCCGACACGCTGCGCGACACGTTCCGCGAATCCGATGTCGTGGCCCGACTGGGCGGGGACGAGTTCGCGGTGCTGCTGAGCAGGAGTCCGCTGCAAGAGGCGCAGGAGGCCATCGATCGCCTTATCGATGCGGTCGACGCGCTCAACCGCGACACCGGCAACGGCTATACCATCGGCTGCTCGCACGGGATCGTCGCATTCGACCCGGCGCGTCACGATACGCCGGAGGACCTGCTCGCCGACGGCGACGCGCTGATGTACGAAATCAAGAAGGCCAAGCCGTAGACACTTACGGCCGCGCCGCCGCATCCTGGCATCGGTGAGGTCCGCTGCCGCGTCACGCGGCCGCGAGCGCCGCAGCGCCGGTCGCCGCGACGGTTCCGAGCGGTGGCGATCAGGCCGTGTAGATCTCCGGCCGGCCGTCCCGCGCCTCCTGCTCGTCGGTGTTGATGCGCGCGATCAGGTCGTGCAGCACCGCCTCGGCCATGTCGTTGTTGACCTGGCAGGTCCCGGCCGCACTGTGGCCGCCACCGTTGTACGACAGGCACAGTTCACCGACGTTGGTCGTCGAGCTGCGGTCGAGAATCGACTTGCCGATCGCGAACACGGTGTTCTGCTTTTTCAGTCCCCACATCGCGTGGATCGAGATATTGCACTGCGGGAACAGCGCGTAGATCACGAAACGGTTGGTCGCGTAAATGGTCTCTTCGTCGCGCAGGTCGAGCACGACCAGGTTCTCGTGCACCGTGCTGCAGCGCTCGATCTGCTCGCGCGCCTTGTGCTCGTGGTCGCGGTACAGCTCGACACGCTCGACGACGTCGGGCAGCTGCAGGATCTGGTCGATCGTGTGGTCGCGGCAGAAATCGATCAGCTGCATCATCAGCTGGTAGTTCGAGATCCGGAAGTCGCGGAAGCGACCCAGGCCGGTGCGCGCATCCATCAGGAAGTTCATCAGCACCCAGCCCTGCGGATCGAGGATGTCGTCGCGGCTGAACTGTGCCGAGTCGCCCTTGTCGACGGCCTCCATCAGGTCGTTCGACACGTTCGGGAAGGCGTCGGCACCACCGTAATGGTCGAACACCACACGCGCCGCCGATGGCGCCTCCGGGAGGATGATGTGGTTGTCGCGCTGGTCGTTGCGGATGGTCTCGCTGAGGTGGTGGTCGAACGCCAGATGGCAACCCTTCACGTACGGCAGGTTGGTCGTGATGTCACGCTCGCTGATCTCGACCTTGCCATCCTGCATGTCCTTGGGATGCACGAACAGGATGTCGTCGATCATATCGAGCTCTTTCAACAGCACGGCGCAGACCAGACCGTCGAAATCACTGCGGGTCACGAGACGGTATTTTTCTGACATTGGAGCTTCCCCAGCAAATGAGTCGACACAGGGGGCCGCAAACGCCCCCCGATACGTCGAGACTTACGGCCCATGACCGGGGATCTTGAGCCGGGTCACCCAGCATGCGAAAGAAACTCCCAGGGCGCTGCCGGGCCGCCGCGGCGGGCGATGCGCGCGCTGCCGGGCACGGCCGGCAGCGTTCTGCGCTACAGCCAGCGCCGCCAGCGGAACAGCAGCAGCTGCAGCAGCGTGATCAACAGCAGCACCGCGCCGACCTGAAAGAAGCCCCACGGATTGTCGGCCAGCGGGATGCCGCCGACATTGATGCCGAACAGGCCGGTCAGGAAGCCCAGCGGCAGAAACACAGCGGCGACCACCGACAGCACGTACATGCGCGAATTGATCTGCTCGGCGAGGCGGTTGGCCAGCTCCTCCTGGGTCACCGCGGCGCGTTCGCGCGCGGCATCGAGGTCCTCGACGTAGCGCACGACGCGGTCGGCCTCCTCGCGCAGGTGCAGCACGTCGACCTCGCGCAGCCACGCGGGTCTCACCTGGGTCAGCCGGGCCAGTGCATCGCGCTGCGGTGCCAGGTAGCGGCGCAGCGCAATGATCATGCGCCGGGTCCGGGTCAGCTCGCTGCGCAGCCGCCGGCTCTCGACGTCGAGCACCTGGTCCTGCAGGCGGTCGACCTCGTCATCGACGTCGGCGACGACGTCGGCCATGCGCGCGACCAGGCGGTCGGCGAGCGTCGACACGAACTCGCCGACCGTGCGCGGTCCGCGCCCGGCGTCGATCGCGGCACGCAGGTCGACGACCGACAGCAGCCGGCGCAGGCGCACACTGATGATGCGGTCCTGTTCGATCCACAGCCGGATCGACACCATGTCCTCGGGGTCGGCGCCCGGATTCAGGTTGACGCCGCGCAGGATCAGCATCACGCCGTCGCCGATCGGCATACAGCGCGGCCGCGTGCTTTCCTCGAGCATCGATTCGACGATCAGCGGGTCGAGCCCGCTGTGCTCGCGCAGCCACTGCGCGGCGTCGTCGGAGGCGCGGTTCAGGTGGACCCAGAGCAGGC
The DNA here is from genome assembly GCA_030065815.1 of Gammaproteobacteria bacterium. Classification (GTDB taxonomy): domain Bacteria; phylum Pseudomonadota; class Gammaproteobacteria; order Chromatiales; family Chromatiaceae; genus Thiosocius. The sequence goes on from JASJCU010000123.1 coordinate 5,067, forward strand.
CCTGGTCCGGCTGCCAGGCGTCGATCGCCGCCCAGTCGAGCGCTTGCCCGCCGCCGCTGCCGTCGAGCCGGTACGCGGCGACCAGTCCGTCACCGTGCATCGCCGGCCTGCATGTTGCGCGAGGCGCACAACGCCAAATAAAGGGTGTCTGCCATGAACGTGGTTTCCATCCGTCTTTGCAAAGATCCGAAGCTTGCCATTGCCGCCCGGCGCCGTTGTGCTCGGATTGCCGCGGTCTCTGGCTCGCCGTGGTTCGGTCTGCGCACGCGCCATGGCGACGATGCCCCTCGTTCCGGGCCGGCGCCACGACGGCTACGAAAGCCGCAGCCTCGGCGAATGCCCGGGCGACATGCCGGCCGGTCATCCGGCACGTCACCCCGTCTGCCGCAAGCGTAGCGCGTCAGTCGGTCGGCGACGAGACGCGTCGGTGCTGCGCGATCGTCAGCGGCGTGCGCGACTTCGGCACCTTGCCGACGAAGTTGTAACGCGCGACGTGGTAGCTCGGGTCGAAGCCGTAGAAGTTCAGGCGCATGCGCTGCAGCTCGTCGTCGCGGTACGCGGTCAACGGCCGCTGCGCCTCGTCGGCGCGCCGCTGCCGCTGCTTGTCGCCGAGCTGCGCGTCGAACCCCGGGGCACGTGCGAGGTCGGCGGCGCGGCGCTCGACGGCGGCGCTGAATGCCGTCGGCGCGGCATCCAGCACGGCGTCGACCAGGCCCAGTGCGCGCGCCTCGTCGACGCCCATCGGCAGGCGTGCGCGGACGATGCGCTCGGCATTGTCGCTGCCGGCATAGCGCGGCAGCAGGTAGGTCCAGTACTCGGAGCCGTACAGATTGCCCATGTCCTTGTAGTGCGGATTCAGGATCACGCCGTCGCGCGCCCAGACCTGGTCCGCGGCGCGGGCGAGGAACACGCCGCCGGCGCCGGCGTTGCCGTGCAGCGCGGCGACCGTGAGCTGCGAATCGGTCTCGATGATCTCGCGCGCCAGGTCGTCGATCGCGTTGATGTTGCGCCACGACTCGTCGGCCGGGCTGTCGGCGGCCTCGATAAGGTTCAGGTGCATGCCGTTCGACCAGAAGTCGGGGCCGCCCATCAGCACGATGACGCGGGTGTCGCGCGCCCGCGCCGCGCGGTACGCGGCCAACAGGCGCTCGCACTGTGCGGTGCCCATCGCGCCGTTGTAGAACGGAAAATGCAGGTAGCCGACGTCGCCGGCCTCGACGTACCAGAGGTCGCGGTAGCCGCTCTCGCCGTCGGCGACGATCTCGGGCAGCGCGTCGGCCGCCGGACCGAGGATATGCGTGGCCGGCAGCTTGAAATCGGAACCGGCGTGTTTGTCGCGCAGATGGCCGATCCACACCGCACCGTCGACGGTCGCACGGCACACTGCGCCGCCACAGCGCGCCAGCAGTTCGCCCGGCGCGCCGCTCAACACCGCCTCGGCATGCGCGTCGTAGAGGAACAGCTCGCGCCCGGCCAGCGTGTCGCGCACGCCGGGGAAGCCGTCGCCGCAGCGGATCTTGCGCAATACCGTCGCGGTGTCGTCGCGTGCCCAGTCGATCGCACGGTCGGCCTGGCGCATCAGCGGTCGCAGGCGCCCGTGGATCGCCGGATCCTGCGGGTCCAGCGGCGTCGGCGCGAAGCCACCCGCGGCGCAGCGCTCGACCGCGTCGGCGACGGCCGCGACCGCCGCGGCCGTGACCTCGTTGCGGTACAGGCTCGCCTTGGTCGCGTCGCGCATCGGGAACTCGCGCCACGACCAGACCGGCCCGGCGTCCATCTCGGCCTCGGCCTGCAGCACGGTCACGCCCCAGGTCGCGGCGTCGTCGAGCACCGCCCAGTCGAGGGCCGACGGTCCGCGGTCGCCGCGGATACCCGGATGCACGATCAGGCAGGTATGCCGCTGCCAGATGTCGGCGGGAATCGCGCGCTTGAGAAACGGCGCGACGATCAGGTCCGGCGCGAACAGCGCGACCGCCTCGCGGCTGACGTCGTCGTTGATGTCGAACTCGACCGAGACCGCGTGGCCGGCGGCGCGCAGTTCGACGAACAGGCGCTGGGTCAGGCTGTTGAACGCGTGACTGAGCAGCAGGATGCGCATGTCAGCAGATGCGCGGCAACTGTTCTCCGGTCAGCCAGTCGACGACCCGACTGCCGCCGAACCCGGTCTGCATGCGCACGAAGCCGTTCGGGTCCTCGACGACGTCGCCGATCACCGCGGCGTCGCGGCCCAAGGGATCGGCGTGCATGACCGCGAGCAGCCGCTCGGCGTCGGCGGGCGCGCAGATGCAGACCAGCTTGCCCTCGTTGGCGATGTACAGCGGATCGAGGCCGAGCAGCTCGCAGGCCGCGGCGACCGCGGGCTTGACCGGGATCGCGTCCTCGACCAGCTGCATGCCGACGCCGGACTGCAGCGCCAGCTCGTTGAGGGTCGTCGCCAGGCCGCCGCGGGTCGGGTCGCGCAGGCAGTGGATGCCGGGCACGGCGTCGACCATCGCCGCGACCAGGCCGTGCAGCGCCGCCGAGTCCGACTCGATCGCGGTCTCGAAGGTCAGGTTCTCGCGGCTCGACATGATCGCGACGCCGTGGTCGCCGATGCTGCCGCTGACCAGGACCTTGTCGCCCGGTCGCGCGCGGTCGCCGGAGATGTCGACGCCGTCAGGGACGATGCCGACACCGGTGGTCGTGATGAACACACCGTCGCCGTTGCCGCGCTCGACGACCTTGGTATCGCCGGTCACGACCGGCACGCCGGCGCGCCCGGCCGCCGCGCCCATGCTGACCACGATGCGTTCGAGGTCGGCGAGCGCGAAACCCTCCTCGAGGATGAAGCCGGCGGACAGGTACAGCGGCCGCGCACCGGCCATCGCGACGTCGTTGAGCGTGCCGTGCACGGCCAGCGAGCCGATGTCGCCGCCGGGGAAGAACAGCGGCGATATCACGTGCCCGTCGGTGCTCATGACCAGGCGTCCGGCCGGCACGTCGAACGCCGCCTGGTCGTTGGCCTGGCGCAGCAGCGGGTTGTCGAGATGGGTCACGAACAGCTCGTCGATCAGCTGCGCCATCGCGCGGCCGCCGCTGCCGTGGGTCATGTCGACCGTGCCGTTGCGCAGGTTCAGGCGCTGCGGGAATCGTTTCACCTTCGCAGACATCGGCTCAGCCCGTCGCGCGCGTGTCCGGGGTCGGTTCGCGGAAGCGGCCGTAGGTCCAGTACGCGGCACAGGCGCCCTCGGACGACACCATGCACGATCCCATCGGGTTCTCCGGCGTGCACACGGTGCCGAACAGCTTGCAGTCGGTCGGCTTCTTGACGCCGCGCAGGATGCGCGGGCACTCGCAGCCCTTGACGTCCGAGGCCTGTATCGCCGGCACCGTGAAGCGCTGCTCGGCATCGAAGTCGGCGTACGGCGCCTTGATGCGCAGCGCGCTGTACGGCACCAGGCCGAGGCCGCGCCACTCGAAGCTGCGGCGCAGCTCGAACACCTCGGCGACCAGCGCCTTGGCCTTGCGGTTGCCGTCGCGCGACACGACCCGGGTGTACTCGTTCTCGACGTCGTGGCGCCCCTCGTTGAGCTGGCGGATCAGCATCAGCGCCGACTGCATGACATCGAGCGGCTCGAAACCGGCGATCACGACCGGGCGCTGGAACTCCTCGGCGAAGAACTCGTAGGGCTGGCTGCCGATCACCGAGCTGACGTGCGACGGCCCGAAGAAGCCGTCGATCGATACCGAACCGATCTCGCGCACCTCCGGCGATTCGAGGATGTTCTGGATCGCCGCCGGGGTCAGCACATGGTTGCAGAACACGCTGAAGTTCTCGAGTCCCTCGGCCTGGGCCTGGCGGATCGCGACCGCGGTCGGCGGCGTCGTGGTCTCGAAGCCGATCGCGAAGAACACGACCTGGCGATCGGGGTTGTCGCGCGCGATCTTCAGCGCGTCCTGGGTCGAGTAGACCATACGCACGTCGGCGCCCTCGGCCTTGACCTTGAGCAGGCTCTTGCGCCCGCTGCCGGGCACGCGCAGCAGGTCGCCGTAGGTGCACAGGATCAGGTCGTGGTCGCTGACCAGCGACACGGCGTTGTCGATCCGGCCGACCGGGAGCACGCACACCGGGCAGCCGGGGCCGTGCACGAAGCGCACGTTGTCGGGCATCAGGTCCTGCACGCCGTAACGGAAGATCGCATGCGTGTGACCGCCGCAGAACTCCATCAGGTTGTAGTCGCGGCCGCTGTCGGCCTCGCGGCGGATCGCCGCGGCCAGCGTCTGCGCCAGGTCGTGGCGGCGGAACTCGTCGACGTACTTCACGGCGTGCCGCTGCCGGCGAGTTCCTCGACCAGCTCGGCCTCGCCGAACAGCTCGAGTGTGCGCGCCGCTTCCTCGGGGCTGATCCGGTTCAGCGCATAGCCGACGTGGATCAGCAGGAAATCGCCGATCGACACATCGTCGACCAGCGCCAGCGACACGTCCTTGCGCACCTCACCGAGCGCGACGGTGCCGGTATCGGTGGCCTCGTCGATCGCGACGACCTGGGCCGGGACTGCCAGACACATCGCCCGGTCAGGCCCCGATCGCGGCGAGCGTCTGCGTCGCGCGGATCCACGTGTACCAGTCGTCCATGCCCGCACCGCTGGTCGCCGAGACCTGCAGCACCTTGATCCCCGGGTTGACGCGGCGCGCGTACCCGATGCACTTGTCGACGTCGAACTGCAGGTACGGCAGCAGGTCGACCTTGTTCAGCAGCATCAGGTCGGCGGCATGGAACATGTCCGGGTACTTGATCGGCTTGTCCTCGCCCTCGGTGACCGACAGGATCACGACCTTGTGCGCCTCGCCGAGGTCGAACGCCGCCGGGCACACCAGGTTGCCGACGTTCTCGATGAACAGCACGCTGTCGTTGTCCGGCGCCAGCGATTCGAGCGCGTGGCCGACCATGTGGCCGTCGAGGTGACAGCCCTTGCCGGTGTTGACCTGCAGCGCCTTGACCCCGGTCGCGCGGATGCGCTCGGCGTCGTTGCTGGTCTGCTGGTCGCCTTCGATGACGGCCAGCGGCAGTTCGCCCTTGAGGTCGTCGATGCTGCGGGTCAGCAGCGTGGTCTTACCCGAGCCGGGGCTCGACACCAGGTTCAGCGCGAGGATGCCGCGTTCGGCGAACCAGCGCCGGTTGGCCGCCGCGTACTGGTCGTTCTTGGCCAGGATATCGGTCTCGATCTGCACCATGCGCGCCTGGCTCAGGCCCGGCGCGTGGGCCCGGGCCGCGCCCTGGCCATAGTCGTGGGTGTGCGCGTGATCGTGCGCGTGGTCGTGGCCGTGCGCCGCGTCGTGATCGTGGGCGTGCTGCTGCCCGTGATCGTGGTTGTGATCGTGGTCGTTGGCCGAGTCCTGACCCTCGATCCGGGTCTCACCCTCGCCGCATCCGCAAACGGTACACATCAGTCATTGCTCCGACGGATAGTCTGTCGCCCAATAATAGGCCCAACTTGCTGATTTCGGAACTAACTGCGTCAAGCTATGCGGCGTTTTGCCGGATCCGCGGCACCTTCGGGCGGCGGCCGGTCGTCGCGGCAGCGGTTTTTTGCCAGAATCGCGGCCTCCCAACGGCATGAGCGGCACGACATGATCCTGACCACGACACCGAGCATCGAAGGCAAGGCCATCACCCGCTACCACGGCGTCGTCACCGGCGAGGCCATCATGGGCGCGAACCTGTTCCGCGACCTGTTCGCCGGCATCCGCGATATCGTCGGCGGGCGCTCGGCGGCCTACGAAAAGGAGCTGCGCAAGGCCCGCGAGGTCGCGTTCGAGGAGATCCAGGCCGCCGCCGAGGCGCTCGGCGCCGACGCCGTCGTCGGCATCGATCTCGACTACGAGGTGGTCGGCGACAAGGGCGGCATGCTGATGGTCAGCATCAGCGGCACGGCGGTCAGCGTCGGCTGACGGCATCCGGGCCGCGGCGGCTACTCGACCTCGAGGTCCTTGATCCGCATCTCGTCACCGCCGGTCACCTGCAGCTGGTAGCTGCCGCAGTCCGGGCAGGCGTCGAAACGCTGCGCGACCACGACCTCGTGCCCGCACGGCAGGCACCAGGCCGTGCCCGGCAGCTCGACGATGTCGAGTTCGGCCCCGGCGGCGATGGTGTCACGGGTCACGGCGTCGAAACCGAAGCGCATCGCGTCGAGCTCGACGCCGGACAGCGCACCGATCTCCAGGCGCACCCGCGTCACCCTGGCAAAGCCCTGCTTGCGCGACTCGTCCTCGATGATCCCGATGATCGACTCGCATAGCGACATCTCGTGCATCGCCGCTACCCCTGCCTGACCTCGATCCGCGACTCGACGCAGGGGTCGACGGCATCGACCAGCAGCTGCGCCAGGCGCGGCAGCGCGGCATCGGCCGGCAGCGTCAGCAGCCCCTGCGCCAGCCCGCCGCGCGGATGGAAGTTCCACTCGGTCGGCGCCAGGATCCGGTAGTCGGCGACCTCGCCGTCGACCAGCTCGACGCGGTGCACGAGGCGGCCGCGTGCGGCCTCGACCTGGGCGACACCGACCGCGCTGACGCCGGTGTCCAGGACAGTACCGCCGGCCGCGGCGATGCCGTCGAGGTGCGCCGCGATCCGGTCGACGGTCGCGGCCAGTTCGACCAGGCGCGCGACCTGCCGGACCAGCAGGCCGTTGCTGTGGCGCGCGGCCAGCGCCGCGACCAGCGGGCTGGCGGCCTGACGCTGCAGCGCCGTGGTCTCGCGGGGCGCGCCGTCCCACTGCGGCGCGGCGACGAAGCGGTCGGCGCCGGCGCCGCCCAGCAACGGTGCGATCTCGGCGTCGGCGACGGCCGGCAGCGCGGCGACGTCGCTGCGCCCGATCGCGGCGTGGCCGGCGTCGGTGACCCGGCGCAGCATCGCCGCGGCGACGCCGTCGGCAGAGCTCGCCCAGGCATGCAGCGCCGCGGCATCGGCGATGTCGCGCCACGCGTCGCGTGCGACGCCGAGCGCCAGCGTGACCAGGCCGTCGAGTTCGCCGCGCAGGTCGCGCAGCGCATCGGCATCCGGTGCCAGCCGGCCGCCGCCGGGCCGGAACGCGTCGCCGCCCGGGTACAGCGCCGCCGACCAGGCGGTGCGCATGCGCCCCAGTGCGGTCAGCCTGGCGCCACCGGGCGGCACGCCGAGCCAGGCGCTCCAGCCGAGCAGGATGCGGAACAGGTGCTCGCGTGCGGTCTCGGCCAGCACCAGGACCTCGCGCGCACGCCTGTGCGGCGCGTCGGCCGGCGCAGCGAGCGCGGCCTCGACGGCCTGTACCGCGGCGCTGCTCTGCGCGGTCGCGCAGACACTGAACACGCGCGGCAGGGTGTCGAGCAGGTAGCCGACGTCATGGCCGGCGAACAGGCGGCGCGAGAAGTCGGTGCGCCGCGACGAGGTCAGCGCGACGTCGACGACCTGGGCGCCGCGCGTGTCGAGGACGATGCGGATCGCCCCGGCCGGGTCGCTCGCCGGGTCGCTCATGAGCGCCCGCCGAGATGGCATGCCGCGGCGATCACGGCCTGCCCGAGCGCGAGGCCGCCGTCGTTGGCCGGCACCTGGCGCTGCGTCAGCACCCGCAGGCCGGCGGCCTCGAGGCGCCCACACACGGCCTCGAACAGCATCTTGTTCTGCATCACGCCTCCGGACAGGGCGACAGTGTCGACATCATGCCGCGTCGCCAGCGCGGCGGCGAGATCGGCGACCGCGACCGCGAGACCGGCATGGAAGGCCGCGGCGATCTGCGCCGGCGCGACGCCGCCGCGCAGGTCGTCGAGCAGGGCGCGCCACATCGGCGCCGGATCGAGGCGCGCGACGGCGCCATCGGTGGCGACCGCGAACGGGTACG
>JASJCU010000124.1 GCA_030065815.1 Gammaproteobacteria bacterium
GCCGTGTTGGCCGGCAGTCGCGACAGCGCCTCGGCAGGCTCCTGCAACAGGTCCAGTGCCGGATTGCCCGGATCATGCAAACCGTTGTGCGCCAACGGCTTCCATGCGGCACTCCTGGCTTCGACGGCTAGGAATGTGACGGCAAGCGTGAGCAACAGATGCGAGCAGCGCCACATGGCAAGCACCTACCCCGGTATGTAGACGCCGGCCGAGCGGATCGCGCGCTGCAGGTACCTCGTCGCCTCTTCGAGGTTCTTGACCGCGCTCTTGTGGTTGCCACCGGCGGCCTCGCGCTCGGCCTTGGCGCGGAACTCGCTCGATTTGTCGACGAAGCCGTCGATCATCTTCTTGGCCCCGGCCTGCTTGGCTTTGTCTTCGAGGAGCACCTTCAGCAGCATCTGATGGGTGTCGTTGCGGTCCAGTTCGTAGTGGTACTCCTCTTCGGCACTGGCGAAGTTGAGCGACCGGACCAGGGTCTCGCCCTCGCGCAGTTTCTCGAGTTCGACCTTCGCCTCCTCGTATGCAGCATCTAGCATATCGCGCGCCGGGTCGGCCTTGCCGGATCGCTCCAGACGCTGGGCTTGTGCCGCTTTCTGACGAATCTCGGCGGCGCGTGCTTCGACTTTCTTCAGGCCGCCCTTCTCTTTCGCAACCCGCTCGACGGCATTCAGCAGCGTGTCCACGCTCTCCGCCTTGCTGTCGAACTCCCGGTGCTTCTTCTCGATGCCGGCCTTGCCGGTACCCATCTCGCGAATGGCGCCGAACATGGCCTCGGTAGCGAGTTGGAGTTCACGCTGCGCCGTCGCCATGTCGCCGGCTTCATAGGCCGCTTCGGCTTTGTCGAGGTGCGCGCGCGCTGTCGCCTGTCCGGATTTCGCACTGGCGTTGTTGCCGTCGGCGATACGCTGCGCACCCGATGACGTCGACACCAGGCGCCGGACATTGTCCAGACGGCTCTTCACTGCCGCCGGGGTCGACGAAAACGCGGGGGTCTTCGTTTCTGCTAACGCGGCAGCGGCAAACCAAAACATCGCCAGGCCAATGACCGCGACGGGGATTCTCAAGTAGTCAACGTGCAAACGCATATCTCGTTCCGCCTAAAAAAAGATTCCGACAATCCGCATCGCCTTGGTCAGCTCCTGGACGGCGGCTTCCTGTTTGGTCAGCGCTTCCGCGTAACCGCCACCCTTCGCCTCCTGCTCCGCCTGCGCGGCAATTGCCAATGCGTTGTCAACATAGTTATTTATCGTTTCGACCGAGTCGGGACCGGGCTCGCGTTCGGCAACCATCATGTCGAGCAACATCTTCTGGCTGCGGAAGCGGCGGACTTCGTACTCGTACTCTTCGGCGGGAGACGCGAATTCGAGCCGGTATTCCACGGTCTCTTTGTCGCGAATCTGCATGACGGCCTCGATCAACTGGTGATAGGCACCGTCTGCAAAGACATAGGCATCATCGTACTCTCCGGCACCCGCCAGCTGCTGAGCACGGTCAACGCGCTTGTCGAACACCGCGGTGTCCAGCGCCGCACGCGCAATATCGCCCCGCTCGGCGCACAGGCGCTCGTACGCGCGGCGAAACGTCTCGACCTCGGACATCTTCTTGTCATAGCGGGCGCGGTGCCGCGCCTTTTCTGTCTTGGAGCGGTCCACCTGGCGCGTTCTGTACTGCAGCATGACGCGGTTGAAGAACGCCGTGGAATCGATCGCCAGCTGTTCGTCGACGTTCTCCAGGAAGCGGGTCTGCAGGACCTCGAGTTCCTTTGCCAGCGGGTCCCGGTCTGCGCCCTCCATCTTCTCGATCATTCGACTGGCCAGCGTCAGACGGTGCTCCGCTATCTGCACGTGTCGGGCCGGGTCGTCGGGGGCCGCGGCATTCGCCGTCTGGGCAAGCACCAGCAGAAGCATCGTCTGCAGCGTAGGGACGCGGCGCTTGACCGGACCCGTGTCGGTCATTTCTTGGCGACCTTCGATTTGTTCTTCGAGTGGCACTTGCGGCATTCCGAGACGGGAAACGCCACCCTTCCGTGGCATACGCCGCACTGCTGCCCCAACAGGATCGACGCCATGCTGATGTTGTTTGCCCCCTTCTTGGGAATGAATATCGACGGATGGCAGTTCGAACAGTCGAGCCATTCAGTATGCTGCTTGTGCGGATAGACCACATCCGGCATCGACCCCTTGACCTCGCGAACAATGTTCAGATCGAGCACGATCGGCTTCTTGGTGTCGTCTTCGAGATCGAATCGCGGATCGATAATGCCTTTCGACAGCGCCGCCACCCAGTCGACACGATTGCCCGAATTGGACTTGGGCATCGGGCCGAACGCTTCCTTCGGATGCTGCAGCGCAGCCGTTTCCACGCTCGACGCATCGTGGATACCGTCACGCGTCGGCGGGAGATTGCGTTGCGACGGCGGACGCATCAGCCGGTTGAAGGTATTGACTGGCTTGCCACGCGGCTTGGGTTTCTTCGCGCTCGGCTTCGGCTTCGGTTTTGCCACCTCGGCAACGCGCTTCGGCGCTGCCGCGGCGCTGTCTGCCTTCGCGGTCTTGGCCGCAGTCGATACCGGCTTGGCCTTGGCTGCGGCGCCGTCGCCGGGCAATTGCGCAAGCATGTACACTACGACCGCTTCGATTTCAGCGCCGCTCAATTGCAGGCTGCCGCCCTTCGGGGGCATCTGGTTGATCCCGTTGATGGCATTGCGGGTCAGGACCGCTTTGCCCTTTTTCGTGCGTTCAACCCAGTCGGCTGCCACGCCAAGCTTCGGCGCATTCAGGACACCGGTGCCGTGGCACTGGATGCACTTGGTTCGGTAGGTCTCGGCACCGCTTTCGGCGAGCGCGGGCGCAGCCCACGCCAAGAGCAGCGTCAGAGAAAGGCAGGAGATACTCAGTTGCGTGCTTCTCATGATCATGTCTCCTGCTAGCGCTTGACCGGTGAAACCAGTTTCTGCAGCGTGCTTTCGTGCACCTGTGTCTTGGTGCCCGGTTTGCCGGAGTGACACAGATTGCAGTTCTCGACCGACCAGGCGATGTTGCCGTTATGGCACGCGCCGCAGTATTCGCCGTCGATGATCTTCAGCATCGTGATGTCGTTGCCGCCTGCCTCGAACTTGAAGCCGAGATCCGCGTGACACACCTTGCAGCGAAAGCGGATGCGGTGGAACCAGTGCGGAAAGACGACCGGACGCATGCCGGCCTCCTCCGACACCTCGTTGATCACGACGTCGCCGTATTCCGCGTTGGCGGCGCTGAAGAATATCGCCGGGATCAACAGCATGGCGAGCAGCCACGCCGATCCGCGGCGGTTGGCTGTGCGCACAGTCGCATCAGTCCGGGTGGCGGTTATTGTTGGCAAGGATTCATACATCGTTATATCGCCTCAAAATCGGCGGATGGCACTAAGAAAGAACACCCAGGTGTCCCGTTGTTCGTTTGCGGTCAGGGTCAGACGGCTGTTGATCTCGAGCAGGCCAATCTGGTATTCGACTTCGTTCTCCCACTCGATCTGTCTCCCCGTTCCGCTGGTACTCGTGGCGAGCAAGTCGCGATCAGTGCCACGCAGACGGCTGTCGAAGGTCAGCCGGCTGACGCCGAACAGCCGCGCATCGCGGTAGTTCAGCTCGACAGTCAGGACGTCGTTCTCCGACGTCGCGTCATCCGATCGCGTTGTGGTGAAACTGTAGTTCGACGTGACGTCGAAAGACCGGAAGCGTGTGAACGCACGACTGTGGGTTAGACCCGCGATCACCGACACGGTTCCAACGTCGTTTCGCCCGAACCTGCGCGTATCGAAAGCGCTCAGGTATCCGGTGGTAACACCGCCTTCGCTGGCGTAGCTCGCGTTGGCCGTAGCCCGATGGGTGATCTCGAACTCCGCACCATCGTCAGACTCGTTGCGCACCCGGCCGTCTTGCGCGGCGCTGAACACGATCGGCAGCGGGGCCCCGCGCAGCATCGGCGTGTACACGCGGGTTATCGAGTGGCCAAGGCCCAGATCCTGGCCAAAGACATTGTCGTCGCTACTGTCGGTTTCGTGATCGACGCCGGCGTTTGCGTTCCACGCGTAGCTGAACTCGCGCCACGGTATCGGATCCGAATTATAAACCGCGGACAGACGTTGCAGGGTCCGGGTTGTCGAACTTTCGTCGGACAATTCGCGATCGTAATCGAGTTCGGCGGTCACGCTCGCCTGTTCGGTGATCTCGTAGCGCGCCAGCGCGCGCGCCTCGAAGCGCTGCGTGGTACTGGTTCCGCCAAGTTCGGTTTCCGTCCGGTCTTGCGCAACGCGCACCTCGCCACGCAGGCGCCACTCCTCACTCGGCCGCCAGTCGGTCAAAGACGTTGCCTGCAACAGCGCCGCCGTCACGTCCGCGGCGTCCGAATCGCCATCCAGCAGCGTTGCATTCGCATTGTTCGAGACCGTCAACCGTGCGTTCGGGGTGTACACGTGGGACAGGTTTCCCTGTGTCGTCGTGAACTCGCTGTTGCCAAACGTGTTCGTCGTGTTGTTCAACGAGCCAACCGCGTTCACACGATGGCGCCGGCCGGTCTTCTGCGCGTCGAACAACAGGCGCTGATTTACCACCGTCTCGTCGTTGGTCAGGTCATCCTGTACATCACGCTCGTACGAACCGCGGTAATACGCCGAGTTCGCGATGTCCCGATACTGCTGGCTGATACCGAGGCGGAGCGTGCGAAGATCGCTTGTCGTATTCGACAGGTTGTCGATCTCGAGCCGGGAATCCCGCAGCGAGGCGAAAGCGGTAAGCGGAAAATTGCTGCGGTGAAACAGGTTGACCTGAACGTCGCCAGTAAACAGCTCCGCGCTCGAATCGGTATCCGAATCGGTGTCGGAGCGGGTGAAAGCGCCGACTGCGCTCCAGGTCCCGAACCAGGGCTGCCAGATGTAGCTGGTACCGCCGAATTCTACAGTATTGATGAAGCTATCCGAATCCGCGCCCTCCGACGGCCGGGTCGCCCGGAAGGTCGACTCGAGCTTGCCGAAGGTGTGCACTGGGGGCAGTGCATGCGCAATCCTAGGTTGCACGATCAAGAGACCCGCGACCAGGATGCAATAGCGAAGAGTTAAACCCACGCTCGCTCCCAAACATCAGGAACCTCTCACTCGTTCTTGACCGCCGACGGCTGACGATGGTTCTCATCCTGCAGTGTCACGACGGGTGTCACGCGGAAGTAATCGGGGTCGGTGAACACGACCTCGGCGCCCGCGCGCAGTTGCTCCATCCGCTGCTTGTAGGCGGCCTCGCTCTGCTCGCGCGCGAGCAGGGCCGACGCCCGTTCGTAGACTTTGTCGAGCGGATTCAGCACAGCCGGCTTGCGCTCGTCGAGGCGGAATATCGCCATGCCCTCGAGCAGTCGCACGACCCCGGTGGTCTGCCCGGGCTGGATGCCATCGATCGCCGCCTGCGCCGCGTCGCCGAGCATGCCGCGGTGCATTTCGCCGAGCAGTTCCTGCTTCTTCAGCGGGTACTCGGCAGCGTAGCCGTCGAAATCCGCGCCATTCTTGATATCCGCGAGGATCGTCTCCGCCCGCTGCCCCGTCTCCAACCAGACTTCGCGCGGCTCCCAGGGATCGACGTTGAGCAGGATCGTCGTCACCCGGATCCTTTCCGGCGACGTGAACTTGTCGGGATGCGTTTCGTAGTAGGCGCGCACCTCGTCCCTGCCCGGATCCGCGACCGACTTGTAGTTCTGGTCGACCTGGTCGATCAGATTGCGCTCGGCGAGGCCTTCGCGGATCTGCAGCTTCAACTCGTCGCCGGACTGTTCCCACTCCGGGCTGACCGAATAGCGCTGCGCGATCTTTGCGAACTCGGCGTCGATCCATGCCGGATCCGGCTCGAGACCGCGCCGGACCGCCTCCTGGTGCATGACCTTTTCGACGACCAGGCGCTCGGCGACCTCTTGACGGAACGCCTCCAACGTCTCCTCCGGGGGCTTGCCGTGATAGAAGCGCTGTCTGCCGAACACCCGCAGTGCCGTCAGGTAGGAGGACTTCAGTATCGGCTCGCCGTTTACCGTGGCGAAGACGGCCTCGGCCTTATCCGACGATTCCGCTGTTGCGAATCCCTGCGCGGCCCCTCCCAGACCGATGGCGAGAGTCAACGCGACGGTTCTGATGGCGTGGCTGCTTTGCATGGGTCTTGTACCTCTTATACATCTACGCTCTGCATGGTTTCTCGGCACGCAAAAAAAAACCGCCTGGCACAGAGTGCCAGGCGCGAATGGTTACGACGCGTTCGATTTCAGGTGAACGCACTCACTTGATGTGGCAGGCCAGGCACACCTGGCTGTTGGTGTTGGAGATACGCAGGAAGCTGACGTCACCGCCGTTACGCTCACCTTCGTGCGGGTCATGGCAGCTACCGCACTCGACCGAAGGACCGCTGCCACCGCTCGGGAAGGAACGGGTGTAAAGGATCATGTCGGTCTTCTCGCGGACGTCGACGGTACCGGCAACCGCGCCGCCATCGTTGCCCGTGACGCCGGCCACGTCGACCCAGAACTGGTCAGCACCGTTGAGGACCGCGCCCTTGGCCGGCTGGAAATCCGGGTCGCCGTTGGTGACGGACGGCGTACAGGTCGTCACGCCCGCGCCCAGCACCGTGTTGGTACAGGCCCCGCCGGCGTACTCGATGCCGATCGGGTGGTCGTCGGTCAGGTCGGCCTGCAGGTTACGGATCGGCGCGGGGCTCAGAATGCCGCCGCCGCCGAGACCCGCGCCGGCCGCGGCGTAGCCGAACGGACCCGGTGCGTTGATGACGACGTCACGCGCCTGGGAGCCGTCGTGGCACGACAGGCAGGCCAGCGATACCGAACCGACGTCGGCCGTCTCTTCGCCGTCGAGCGTCGCGCTGCCGAGCGTCGAGTAACGCGTGTACGTCGAGGTCGGCAGTGCCTTGTTCCACAGTGGTGCCGATTCGGTGGCACCGGTGGCGGCACCGTGCGGCGTATGACAGTAGACACAGATCTCGCCGTTGTCGGCGGCAACGGTGCCGCCCAGATCGTGCGGGCTGTTGTCGATCGCCGCTGCGGCGAGGCCCGATGTTCCAAGGGCGATCACCGCTGCAGTGCCCGTGATCAGATGCTTGAGATTCATAATTCGTTTTCTCCCCTATACGCCGTGATTCCCGGCTGACGTCGTAGATACCCGTTTTGGCGCCGATGGACGCGGCGCTACTTAAACTCAGGACACCACTACGCAAGTTCGGGGCCAGTTCACGCCGTATGGAGAAAACCTGCTTCTTATCAGTGAATTGAGCTAAATTTCCTAGCGAAAGACTAGGACAAATACCTTATTCATTTCCAGGAATAAATTCTCGTTTCCGGGAAATTTTGTCGCTCGCCGCAGCCGCCGGAATGGTACACCCACCAGACCGGCGAGGCCCGGCCTGCGGTGCCGGCAATGGCCGTGCATCACGATGCGAATGGCGTGATTCTTGCGAAAGCGTTCGCGGTACCATTTCGACCGGCCCAACCCATCACCCGTGCTGAGGAAATACACCCATGCAGTCTCCCCTATCGAAGTCCATCGGTCCCCTGCTGATCGCCGCGGTCGTACTCGGCTCGCCGCTGGGCTTCGCGAGCAACGGCGCTACGCTCTATCACGATTACTGTTCCGTCTGCCATGGCGAGCGCGGCGACGGTCGCAGCCGCGCCCGGGGCAGCATGGTCCCGCCACCGCGTGACTTCACGACCCCGGCCGCCGCGGTCGAACTGAATCGCGAGCGCATGATCGATGCCGTCGTCAACGGGCGCCCGGGCACAGCGATGGCGCCCTGGGCCGACCAACTCGACCAGCAGCAGGTGGCCGAGGTCGTCGACTACATCCGCCAGGTCTTGATGCTGCCGATCGCCACCGAGACCGCCGAGGAGGCGCGCCGCCTGTATGCCGAAAACTGCTCCGTCTGCCACGGTGACGACGGTCGCGGTGCACGCTGGACGCTGCGCAACATGCAGCCGCCACCGAAGAACTTCACGCTGCCCGAGGTGGCCGAGCAGCTCGACCGCGACTACATGTTGCGTACCGTCGCCCACGGCAAGGCCAATACGGCGATGCCGGGCTTCGCCACGCAGTTGAGCGACGAGCAGATCGCGACCGTCGTCGACTACGTACGGGGCGCCTTCATGCGTACCGGCACGGGCGCCAAGGCGCAACAGCAGCCTGCGGCCATGGCCCTCAAGGACACCAGGTTCCCGGACGGACTGGAGGGCGACTTCGACAGCGGCATGGCGTTCTACATCGCCAACTGCTCGACCTGCCACGGCGTCTACGGCGACGGCAAGGGACCGCGCGCCTATTTCATCCTGCCCAAGCCGCGCGACTTCCGCCACCCGGCCGCACGCAACGGCCTCGACCGGGCGCGCCTGTACACGGCGATCGCCGAGGGTACGCGCGGTACCGAGATGCCGGCGTGGGACAAGGTGCTGACGCCACAGGAGATCGCGAACGTCGCGGAATACGTCTACCAGGCCTTTATCGCCAGCGAAGACGGCGACGGCAAGTCAGTCGTCCGCTAGCGGGTGAAACACCGCATCGACGTAACGCACGATGCTATGAATCTCGCTGTCGCTGAGTACGCTGCCCCAGGCCGGCATCGATGTGCCGGGCAGACCCGTCGCGATCACCTGCGCCAGTCTAAGCGGCGTCATGTCGGCCATCGCCTCGGCGCTCGTCAGGTCACGCGGGTGCGGCAGCATGAAGGTGCCGATCCAGTTCTTGCCGGTACCGTCGGCGGCGTGACAGAACGCGCAGTTGGCCTGGTACAGCGCCTCGCCGAGCTGGACGTCGGCGTCGGCGGTCGCGAGCGGCGGCGCGATGTCGTGGCGCGCGAACGGCGTTGCACCGGTGTAGGCGTCGGG